>CAZGSG010000181.1:0-11754 GCA_964528095.1 uncultured Terrimonas sp. | reverse complement strand
TATTAAAAAACGGGGAAGTGCCGAAAAAAGAAAAGAAACCAGATGGTCCGGCAGCGGAAGAAACCCAGGTGATCGATAAAAAAATAGTAAGCCAGCTCTCCAAAGAGCCACTCGTAAAAAATACGCCTGTTGAAAAGCCTGTGCCTGTTGTTGCCAAACAAATAAAAAAAGAAGAGGAAGTGCGCGCAAATCCGCTGGACGATAGATCAACCGGAGAAACAACAAAAAGCGGGAGCAACAAAAAAAGGATTTTGCTGTTCGGCTCAATTGCGCTCCTGTTTGCTATAGCTGCTTTCTTTTTCTTCAGGGGAAATAATAAATCGCAATTTAATACGAAACAGAATGAAGAAGCTGTATTAGCGAATATTATCGCCTTATCAGATCACGACCTGGACGCGTATAAGAAAGGGTTTGCTGCGCCGGTTGTTTTCTATGAGAAATACCCGGTTTATGCATCTTTTATGAAGAGCGCGCAACTGTTTGCGGATACGGCGGCGATATTGCTGAAAGCCTGTCCAAATCTTAAAGCAACAGTGAGTAAAATTGAATCAAAGCAGGATTCGGTAACGGCATATGTTAGCTGGACAGGCACATTCCAGGAAGACTACCAGGGAATGAAAGTAAAAGGCCAGTCATTCACAGTCATGAACACCCAGGTGTATACGCTTGATGGGAATAGCAGGATCGCGAGTTATGGCCTGGCAAAAGATGAGTTTAAAAACTGGCTGACCGGTAAGGAACAAATAGCGATAGTTAATGCTGGCCCGAAATTGTCTGATACGGCTGTTGTTGCTCCTGTCTATAATGCAAGTCAATTGGTTGGGGAATGGAAAAACGTGAAATGGCAGGGCGGATATGCTGATATTTTTAGTTTTTCAGCAGACGGTACCGCGGCCGATACTTATTCAATAGGAGAGCCGACCATCGATAGGTTTGCTTACACGTATACGGTAGATGGAGATATATTGAAATTGGTTATAACAGCCGTAAAGGATAATTATTTTGAGGATACTGACAAAAGTATTGGGAAAAAACTGGAATGCAGGATACGTATTGAGGGAAAAACCTTAACGATGTATAATGTAAAAGCAGTAGGAAGTTCGAGACCTTCAATCCAGAAATTCAAGAAAGGTTGAATCGAGTTACATAGATAATGAACAAAACAAAGCCTCTCTTTGACCGGTTCAGTTAAATAAATGCGAAAAACGGAAATCAATACTCTACGCTGGTTCATTAGCGATCGGCAACGCTTATTTTGCGCTACCAACAAATACGCGCATGCAACGTTTTTTTATTCCGTTCATATTGCTTTGTTCTTTTTCTTTTAGCCATGCACAAAAAATTATTACCGGAAAAATTCTCAATAGTACCGATCAGCAACCCATCGCTTACGCCAATATCGGTATCAAAAATTCAAACGCAGGCACGATCAGTAATGAAGATGGAAGTTTCAGTCTTCCTGTGCCGTCCCGTACTATAAACGATACACTATTTGTTTCTTCACTTGGATTCAGCAATAAAGCCATTGCAATAAAATTCTTTAAAGAGTCTAAAGCATACACGATCTTTTTACATGAGAAGATCATTTCACTGAAGCAGGTCACTGTAAAAAGTAAAAAAGAAAAGCTCAAACGTTTTGAGTTAGGTAATCGTTCATTCAAAGGCGGCGTGTATGAACCCGATACCCTATATGCGGGTCGTGCCATGGCATTGCTGATCGACGATAAAGACCCGGCTTTTGGAAAAGGATTACAATTCCCCGCCTATATAGAAAAAGCAAGGCTTCGGATTTTCAGGAATAATCTCTCATCATTTAAATTCAGGGTGCGGATAAATGCAGTGGATGCGCGTACGGGTGCACCTGCGGGAGATCTGCTTGAACAAAGTGTGGTACTGGAATCGGGCATGAGAAATGGTTGGCTGGAGTTTGATCTTTCCGGTATCAACTACCAGGTAGAGGGGCCATTCTTTATCAGCTTTGAACAGATCATGGAAAAAAAAGACAGGGCCATTGTAGCAGATGGGTTCAGGGAATTTATACGGAAGCATCCCAATCGATTAAAAACAGACACAGTAGAGATTGACGGGAAAAAAGAAGTCGAGCAAAAGCTCGGTTGGGGAGCCATTGATCTGCCGGGTACGTTTATAGGTATTGTAAGTTCCGATGCGGCCAGGAAAAAATACACCTGTTATACACGCGAAACCAGTTTTGGGGAATGGAAAAGCGCGCGCGGCATTCTTACGGCAACAGTAGAGTTAAGTAATCAGCCGGATGCATCCCCGGCCGAACCGGTAGTGAGTTGCAATACAGGTATAGCGGAATGCACTGCGGAGAAATACTGCCGCAATTTCATGGATGAAACAGGGATGAACGGAATGCAGGTACAGGTGAGCATTGGTAATAAAATACGTTGGGGCGCATCGTTAGGTTATGCAGACATCGAAAACAAAATCGTTGTTACTGATTCTACCCGGTTCCGGATTAACAGTATTTCCAAATCGATGACTTCTCTTGCATTGATCCGGTTGATGGCTGCAAAGCAGCTGGACCTGGATGCCCCTGTACAAAAATACCTTCCCGGTTTTCCGGAAAAAAAATATCCCATTACTATCCGGCAACTGGCCGGTCACCTGGCAGGTTTCCGTGATTACAAAGAAGATGATCCGGCTGATTATATCCGCACCGAACACTTTGCTACGGCCACAGCGGCATTGCGGGTATTCCAGGATGATACGCTGCTTTTTGAGCCGGGTACCAGGTTTTATTACTCTCCCTTTGGCTTTAACCTTATAGGTTCCGTTATAGAAAATATCAGCGGGACGCATTACCTGGACTATATGCGTAAGAATATTTGGGTCCCGATGCAGTTGTTTAATACCTGTGGGGATGAGATCAATGGCCGCATACCTGGCCGCAGCAAATTTTATGGAGCCACGGGGGAGGAAGAAGAACTGGGCGACCTGAGTTATAAATACCCGGCCGGTGGCTTATTGTCTACAGCAACAGACCTTGTAAAAATGGGGAATGAATTATTACATGGCACGGTGACCGATCCCGGATTAAGACACCTGCTTTTTGAAACACAATACACCACAGATAAACAGCCCACCGGCTACGGGCTGGGTTGGTATACCGGCACTGACAGGAACGGGCATCGGATCTGGTATCATTCCGGTGATTCATTCAGCAGCAGCTCCGGCCTTATTATTTATCCCGATGACGATATGGTCATTTCATTCCTCGGTAATTCGCAGGATGGAGTTGCCTTTGATTTGCAGGAGCTCGGAGCTATGTTCTATAAAAAATGAACACGAATGAGCTCAAAATACCAGCAAGGGATCTCACACAGCGTATTTTAGAATTGCCTTTCCGTTTCAATTAATATGACTTTATTTTATTGTAGAGATTGAAGAATTGTTCTTCTTATCCCTGCATCACTAACACAGCGAGAGGTTTCACACAGAGCTAAGGAGTAAATGAGCTAAGGAAGAGCTGAGCTATCTGTTTATTCTTTATTTGTATGAACGGATGAGCTAAGGAGATTTTTCACTGCGTGAAAAAGAAGTCGCTGACTGGGTGCTGTTTTCACATCAGTGAAAACGCTCTGTTAGCTCTTTATTTCAATCGATAATAAATGTATAAATAGCCGGGCTATTCCTTAGCTCATTATCTCTGTTAGCTCTGTGTGAAAGCTCTTGCAGTGTTAGTGATGTAAGAACAAGAAGTATATTCTTCAAACTCTATTATAGAACTTAAGTTATATTAATCGCAACAGAATGGCTGTTCTAAAATCCGCTGTGCGAAATATCTTTCTGTTATTGTTATGTGTAAGAAAATAAGTGCTTTTTCTAACAAGGCTCTATCTTTTTTATAATTCATGGTTTCTTGTACGGATTTCACGCAGAGCAAAGGGGTGAATGAGGCTGTTCACTTTTGTGAAAATGCTCATTATGGTGGAACGCCTGGCCATTTTTTCTAAATACATTTGTTGTGAATTTTAAATAGTTCGGTGTACTTTATCCTCATTTCAGACGCTTTATTCGGGAATATCTGGCCGGCGTAATTAATTTTATGGCTGATAATACAATGAAGGCGAACTAACAAACTAAAAATACTCAGCTTGGCTAACAGAAAATTAATTCTATTCATCGCGGCAAGCCTCGACGGTTATATTGCAACAAAGGGCGATGACCTATCATTTTTATCAATGGTTGAACAGGAAGGGCAGGATTATGGCTACGGAGATTTTATATCAACGGTTGACACGGTTATACTGGGACGGAAGACCTATGATAAGGTAATGACAATGGTAAATGAATTTCCGCATGCTGACAAGGATGCGTATATCATTACACGAACGCCCCGGGAAAATAAGGAGAAGACCAGGTTTTATACAGGGGATCTTAAAAGCCTTGTAATAAAATTAAAAAAGGAGGAAGGCAAAAACATTTTTGTAGATGGGGGAGCGGAGATCGTGCATGCACTATTGAAAGAAGGACTGATAGATGAATTCTATATTTCGACGATACCCGTATTGCTTGGCGAGGGAGTGAGGCTTTTCAAAGAGGGACGATCAATGCAACTATTAAAATTGGTAAGCTCAAAACATTTTGAAAAGGGGCTTGTTCAGAATCATTATATATTGGCTGGCACCTGATCGTTCGGGCGGGCGCTATTTATTGAAACAGAATAGCGTCTTCAATTCGACCGGCTCACTAAGGGTTAATACTAAAAATATGGGCCGTTTAAAAAACCGGATTCCAGCGTGTTTAACACGTTGCAGGCGCAAATAGAAAGAAGTAGGTTTAGGGTTTAAAATAAACCCTTACCCATGGCAACGAACCCTTTTAAAGCCCTGTTTAGAACAGCCCCGGCAATCGATCATACCACGGCTGCATATTATGAAGCCGGGCGTATTGTAATGGCGAGGGCAGTAGGATGGAACTGTCTCACAGCTGTAGCGTTGCCCGGGAAGGATGGAGCTGAAGCCTCTTCTATTATTCATTTCGGAGATGACCGTTTTATGTTTGACACAGTCACGCATTACCTGGAACGGCCCTATTTGCTGGATGCATTACTAAAAGACCGGGCACTCAACCTGGAGATGCTTGAAAACATCGCGTCGATCCTTATGGCAGGGCGTGTTGCAACAGACATATTCCAATTGAAAGCAGATGCGCAATTGAATGCGATTGATCGTGCAGGTATCGACAACCTGGCCCGCTTGCTTGAGCCCGGTTACCTCGCTGATCTGTCCTCGCATGTGACCACGCTATTGAAGATACCTGTTACTTATAACACGATTGATTTGCTTGCGCGTAGCTGGCTTGGTTGTCCCGGTCGCGTGATAAGCCGTACTGAAATTGATGCGATCTTTCGGAAAACAGGATATTACCAGTTTGTGCGGGTGGAAAAAGATTGAACGCATATCTGAAAAAAAATAAGATTGATTATTTTATATACAACAAATAAAACCCTCTTTCTTCTCCGTGATCCATATTAATTAGAATTTGTTCTCCGCTGTTATTCATACAAGGGTATACACCTGTATCGTGAGGGGTTAAAAACCCCCTCTCCAGTATTATGGATATAGCATACTTTTAAGAAGCACAAGGCTCATCTTAAAAATCAATCATGCTCAGCTTCCTGCAATTGCCCACCAGGTTTAATGCACAACAGATGCAACAGGAAGTCAATGCGCTGGCTGAAATGAACTGGCTTAGTCACTATAATAAAAAATATTATGAAGGCGACTGGACGGTGATCAGCCTGCGATCTGCAGACGGCAGGGCCAATAATATTTATTCTCTTCATGCATCAGCATCTCTTACAGGTAAAGCCGCATACCAGGACACGCCCTTACTCGATCAATGTCCATATATAAAAGAAGTACTGAGCTATTTTGAATGTGAGAAAACGATGGTGAGATTGATGAAGCTGAATGCAGGTGCTGTGATCAAGCCGCATAAAGACCAGGACATGAATTTTGAAGAAGGCGAAGTGCGGTTTCATATTCCTGTTTACACCAACGAACTGGTCAGCTTTTTTATAGAAGACGAACGGATACCGATGCAGGAAGGTGAGTGCTGGTACCTGAACCTGAGTCTTGAACACCGTGTAAATAATGCAGGGCAAACAGATCGTGTTCACCTGGTAATTGATTGCATGGTAAATGATTGGGTGAAAGAAAAATTCTCCGAACCGGGTTTGCGGAGAAAAGAATACAAGGCAAGACCCGCAATGGAAAGATATTCATCACAGGAGCGGCAGCAGATCATAGCCGAGTTACAACGGATGAATACACCTGCAGCTATGAATGTGCTAAGTAAAATGAATGCTGGTAATGAGTAATAAAGAGGTGGCAGATGAAATCGCGTTGGATAAGTGTATCGATTTTCTAAACGCGATCGGTATCCCTTCCATCGTAAGAAAGATCGATAAGCCCTGTTTTTTACCTGGGTTTTTGATTGAAGATGGATGTATTGTTGTGGATAAGGATACCGTGGTATACCCCGGTGATATTCTGCACGAGGCAGGACATATAGCAGTAACGCCGGCTGACAAACGAGCGTCACTCAATGATTTATCTATCATGAACAGCGATAACAAAGCGGCAGAGGAGATGATGGCCATTGCCTGGTCTTATGCGGCCTGCGTGCATTTGGAACTGGATCCTTATTTTGTTTTTCATGAACATGGATATAAAGGCGGCGGTGGTTATATCGCGGATAATTTTAAACAGAAAAGATATTTTGGATTGCCAATGCTTGAATGGGTTGGCTTAACAGTGAGTGAAGAAAAAGCAGCACGACTAAGGGTTCCTCCTTATCCGCATATGCTTAAATGGTTGCGCGAATAAAATTTTTTATGATGCATGTATTGTAATTAGTGTGTGGGGATAATTTTTATATAGGTGGCTTGAGTTTTTATTATAAAAAAAATTGTAGGTTACAATACTTCTTTCAATTTCAAAATTAAAAAGTCAAAATTCAAAAGTAGTTTCCGTAAAACGTGATGAACTCCGGTTTTGAATTTTGAACTCGACACGATCTGACTCTCTTGTTATTCGACATATCCCGAGTATCCGCGTTGTCTTGTGAAAACTACCTGATTAAAAATTTATTTTAAACCTAAACCAAACCTTAAACTATGGAAGGAGTAATTGGCGTAGTCACTTGCTTTGCCGCAGACTTTGCACCAAAGTATTGGGCCACCTGCGATGGCCAGATTTTACCGATAGCACAAAACCAGGCCCTGTTCTCAATCTTAGGAACTGCTTTCGGTGGTAATGGTACCACCACTTTTGCTTTACCCGATCTCCGGGGACGCACCGCTATTTCAGCCGGGCAACTATCCGGTGGTTCTTTTTACCAGGTAGGTCAGCCTGTAGGTAATGAAACGACAACCATGACGCAGAACAATATGCCAATACATACACACTCGGGAGCTTTTGCTTCCAAGCTAACTGCCGATGCAGATGCCGGCTCGCAGGTAGAAGCGGAGTTTGGTTTTCCGGCACAGTATGGAAGCGCTTATGCTACTACGGCGAATGCCACAATGGCCCCAGCAGCCTATGCGGTTACGATTGGACTAACAGGAGGAAACCTGCCTATTCCAACACGTTCGCCTTACCTGGTCATCAATTATATTATTTGCCTGCAGGGAATTTTTCCAAGCCGGAATTAATTGTCATTCATCATTATCATTTAAACAAATAAACCATGTTTACAGATCCATATTTAGCAACCGTTACTGTATTTGGAGGCAATTTTGCGCCATTGAACTGGGCCCTCTGTAATGGCCAGTTGATGCCGATCTCCGGTAATGAGGCCTTGTTTACATTGATTGGCACCACATACGGAGGTGATGGCGTTAATAACTTTGCATTACCCGATTTCCGGAGTCGTGTGGCTATTCATGCAGGACAGGGAAATGGCCTGAGCTCTTTTGTACTTGGCCAGTCTGGCGGTAATGAATCCA
This sequence comes from uncultured Terrimonas sp., assembly GCA_964528095.1. GTDB lineage: Bacteria > Bacteroidota > Bacteroidia > Chitinophagales > Chitinophagaceae > CAZGSG01. The sequence continues at coordinate 3,773 of CAZGSG010000181.1, read as the reverse complement.
TTATATTATCAAATGGGCAGTTGGCCTCACATACACATGTTATCGTTAGTGTTGCGGGAAAAAATCCCGGCGCGTCTACTTCTTCTACCAATAATGTAAATATTCCTACCAATAACGTACCAGCGATAATTCCGAATATTCAGGCATATGAATCTACTGGCGCCGCAACGATGCTGCCTACCAGTGTGAGCGCACAATCCGGTATTACAGGATCCAGTCAGCCGTTGAACATTCTGTCGCCTTTTCAGGCAATTAATTATATCATTTGTGTAGCAGGTATTTTTCCTTCAAGAAATTAACCAACCTTATCAATTTAAAATCATTTACTATGGACGGAGTAATAGGATATACAACACTTTTTGCCGGCAGTTTCGCTCCCAAAAACTGGGCGTTTTGCCAGGGACAGCTCATCGCTATTAGCCAGAATACGGCCTTGTTCTCCATTCTTGGAACACAGTTTGGCGGAGATGGAAGAGTCACATTCGGTTTACCCAACCTGCAGGGCAGGGCAGTAATAGGAGCGGGACAGGGACCTGGATTATCACAATATATAATTGGTGAAACAGGTGGCCTTGAAGCCACCACCATGACAACGTCGGAAATGCCCGGGCATTCTCATACAATACAGGCAACGATCACTCCTTCTGCTGCGACTACGGTCAGTACTAATTCTCCCGCCAACGCGGTGTATGGTACCGGTACGGAAACTTTATATATAGGGTCGCTTACCACGCCGGTATTTATGCAGGAGTATCAGAGCAATGTCACGATGGGTCTTGCCGGATCGAATGGTGCATTGCTCACCATGCAGCCGGTACTCGGCCTGAATTATGTTATCTGTATGTATGGGCTGTTTCCAGTAAGGAATTAAAATTCAAAATTAAAAAGTCAAAATTCAAAAATAGTCTCCGTGCAATGTGTTGAACAAAGGATTTGAATTTTACATTTTTAATTTGATACCAATTATGTTGCAGGATGTTTAGAGTTTAATGACCTTATCTTAAAGGTTCTTCCCACCCCGTTTTTTTTCCAATCATCCAACTTTAAGCTATAAACATCCTGCAACGTATCATATTATTATAACTGACAGAGTGTATTATGAGAATTCAAAATTGGAAACACTGTTGTAATGCCGGAGGCTATTTTTGAATTTTGACTTTTGCATTTTTAATTTTTTCAACATTCAATTATGCATAACAGGATTGGCTTATTGCTTCCTCGTTCTACAGACTATCCTGCCATGGGTTATGATATCCTGGAAGGACTAAAGGGGGGCTTGCTACATCATGGGAATGATTCACCCGTTTTTTTTACTGAGAATATTGGCTTTGGAGACAATCTTGCTGTTAACCACGCAAAGGCGGAAAAATTATTTCTGCAGGATGGAGTTGATCTGCTAATTGCCTATTGCAGTTCAGCCAATGCAGAACCACTTTATCAGCTGGCTGATGCTTTTTCAAAACCATTTATCATATTGGATACAGGTATGCAATTACCGCAGCAACCCGCCTCTTCCTGGTGTTACCATATTTCATTGCAGGGCACGCATGCGTGCAGGATAGCCGGTTATATGGCGGGTACAGGTAACAGGAAGGTATTGATGGCCACTTCATTTTATGATGGCGGTTATCGTGGTCCCTGGTTTTATGACCGGGGTCTTTCAGCAGCAGGCGGATCCATATGCGGCAATTATGTAAGTGGATACCGTGTTGCCGAATTTACGATCGAACCATATATCGGGTTATTGCATCAATCCGGCGCGGCTTCAGTGGCTGCCTGTTTCAGCAGTTACCTGGCAGAACTTTTTTTTAAAGCGCTGCATGAAAAGAATAGTGAAGCTGTTCCATTACCATTTTATTGTTCGCCCTTTATGGCGGAAGAACAACTACTGGCAAAATGTGATTTTCCCGGCGGAGAATTTTATGCAGTTGTGCCCTGGTCTTTATCGTTAAAAAATATACAACAGGAAAAGTTAAAAGAACACCTGGGCGAAAATAAACAGCCAACCATTTTTCATTTACTGGGATGGGAAGCGGGGATTGTTGCTGCACAGGCATTGACAAAAGGGACACAGACATTAAAAGGTTTTTCATACGAAAGTCCCCGGGGGCTTGTTACGATACATCCGGTGACGCAGTATACCTATTCGCCACTCTATACCGCAAGGATCGTGGCCGATGCTGCTGGTAAATGTATGCTGGATATACTGGAACAAGTGACAATAGAGGCAGGCGAACATCAGCAAATGATGGAAGACATGCCCGGCTCAATTATTTCGGGCTGGAAGAATAATTATTTATGTACCTGAACTATGCGCATAGCTGTACTTTGCAATGACCGTGTAGCGCTTCCTGCTATAGACCAATTACTTCATGCAAGGATTTTGGTGGCAACCGGTATGTCCGCAAAAATGAGTGAAACACAGGCCGTGGTCAATCAACGATGTGCACAGGCCAAAGTACCGCTCCGGCTATTTGCTAAAACAAAACTAAAAGAAGATCTGCTGCAATGGCTGGATGAATACCGGCCGGATGTAGTATTGGTAAAAACATTTCCCTACCGCATACCGGAGGAAGTGATCGCCCGTCCAAAATATGGGTTCATCAATTTTCATTATGCACCCTTACCACAATGGCGGGGACCCAATCCCTTATTCTGGATGATCCGCCAGCGGGAAACAACCGGCGGAGTTACGGTGCACCGGATGAATGCAGCGTTCGATGAAGGACCTGTGTTGCTGCAACAGGTTGTGCCCTGTTCTCCCGGTATCAATTTCGGTTTATTCTATACACAACTCGCTTATGCAGGCGCTAATCTTACAGGCGCATTATTATATGGTCTGCAGAATGGAACATTACAGGAAAAAGAACAGGACCATACACAGGCAAAATGGTATGGCCGTCCGCAAGCTTCCGATCTTTTTATTGATTGGAAGACAATGAGTGCCGATGAAATACAATCACTGGTGAATGCCTGTAATCCATGGAACAAAGGAGCTGCTACCCGGTCGAATGGCTGGGTATTCGGTATTACCCATACTTCCATTTCGAATAATACGGCAACTGACGGTGTGATTCCCGGCACTATTCTTTCCGTCGACAGGGAAAATGGGTTTCGTATTGCTACTACCGATGAGAGGATCATTATTGCAGAGGTAGTGTATTGCGAGGAAGGTTTTTATCCCGGTTATTGCATGGGTGGATTTGGTTTAAAAAAACATGACCAACTCACCTGATATATGACAATGCTCATCCTAACTACTTAATATAAAACAAATGAAAACAACCTTATCTTTTAAATCTCTTTTCTTCAATTCATTCATATGGGTGCTGCTGCTGTTTTCTATACAGGGCATGGCACAACCGGTATGGACGTACCGGGCAGGATTTGGACAATCAGTATCAGGCGCCAATGAATTTGGAAAAGCGATCTGTGCAGATGCGTCGGGCAATGTGTATATGACCGGACAGTTTGGAGGCACGGTCAATTTTGATCCTGCAGCATCAGGTGCGGGTAGTGTAACTTCTGCAGGTGCGTTTGATGGATTTGTTGCCAGTTACACATCTACCGGCGCGTTCCGCTGGGTTGTTCGTTTTGGCGCGGGCACTACAGATGTTGGGCTTGGTATTGTTTGTAATGGAACAGATGTATATGTAACGGGAAACTATAGCGGCAATATGACGGTGGGTAGTTCCCCAACTACCTATCCACCTGTAGGAAGTACAGATGTATTTGTGATAAAATTTAATGCGACCACCGGAGCCACCAGTTTT
>CAZGSG010000180.1:0-11761 GCA_964528095.1 uncultured Terrimonas sp. | reverse complement strand
GGCCAACGGCTTAATCAATCGCAAGGATTGTCTCCAAAAAAGAAAACCGGCATTAGTGTGTCGGTAATGAGATGTAAGAATTGCGGTTTAATATTTTCAAGCCCGCTTCCCATACCACAAAGTGTCCAGGACCATTATGGTATTCCTCCCGAGTCTTATTGGAAAGAGGAATATTTTGTGCACCAGGAGGGATATTTCCAAACAGAGATAACTCAGCTTAAAAAAATAATGCCTGTTAAAGCAGGGATGAAAGCACTGGATATTGGGGCTGGTCTTGGAAAGTGTATGCTCTCATTAGGCAAAAGTGGTTTCGATGCTTATGGCTTTGAGCCATCATTGCCATTCTATAAAAAGGCGATTGAGAAAATGAATATTTCTCAGGATAAATTGAAGCTGGGTATGATGGAGGATGTGGAATACCCCGATAATGAGTTTGACTTTATAACCTTTGGCGCGGTGCTGGAACATTTATATCACCCGGCAGAGAGTATTGAGAAGGCGATGAAATGGCTGAAGCCAGGGGGCATTATTCACATAGAAGTTCCTTCAGCCAGGTATTTTATTTCAAAACTTTTCAATTTTTATTACCGGCTAAGGGGTACTAATTATGTTACGCATTTGAGCCCTATGCATTCGCCTTTTCATTTGTATGAATTTCATCAGCAATCATTTGAAAAGCTTGGAGAAAAACTCAGTTTTGAAATAGCGCACAAGGAGCATTTTGTCGGCTCTACAATTTTTTTCCCCCGGGCAGTCAGCTTTTTTCTTGATAAATACATGAAATGGAGCGATTCTGGAATGCAGCTGACCATATGGCTTAGAAAAAAATAGAAGGGATAACAATGGTAACCCGGATTTCGCTCACACATATTATCAGTTTCTTAATCTTTAGTTGACCCAGTTTTTCTTTAATTAACCATAGTTTTCATGCAGGATTACAATAAACAACCAATCGCTATATTAAAAGCACGTAATAGGGAGATCGCTTCTTTCATGAGCAGGCAGGAAACGAATATAGATGAGGTAGTGAAGGATTCTTTTGGCGATGAATGGGAAAAATTTCACTCCTTCTCAGAAGAGGAAATTAACAAAAGTGCCAGCGAGTATTTTGATATCGTCAGTGATTCCATGCTCTCCCGCGTAAAAGTACTGGATGTAGGATGTGGATCGGGCAGGTGGGCTAAGTATATTGCGGGACGCTGTGGGTTTGTAGAAGCGATAGATCCGAGTTCGGCGGTTTTTGCTGCTGATGTTCTGCTAAAAGACACCCGGAACGTACGAATCACTCAGGCCGGCGTTGATTCCATTCCATTTGCCGACGGAAGTTTCGATTTTGTAATGAGTATTGGTGTACTCCACCATGTACCGGATACCGCTGCCGCTATCCGTAGTTGCGCGGCTAAGGTAAAACAGGGGGGGTATTTATATCTTTACCTGTATTATGCGCTCGACAATCGGAGTGGCGCATTCAAATTCATTTTTAAAATTTCCAATCTTGTCAGAAAAGCGGTGTCGGTACTGCCTTCAAAACTGAAACACCTGGTTTGTGATTTTCTTGCGGTAACGCTTTATATGCCCTGGGTGCTGCTGGGAAGAGGGTTAAAGAAGCTGGGAATGAAAAAAACAGCAACGAAACTCCCATTATCCATTTACCAGGATAAGAGTTTCTATATCATTCGTAACGATGCACTCGACCGCTTTGGTACAACCCTTGAACAACGATTTACCAGGCAGCAGATTGAGGATATGCTTTTAAATGCGGGTCTTGCGAATATTAAGTTTTCTGAAAATGTCCCATACTGGCACTGCGTAGGGCAAAAAAAATAGTATGAAACGAAAAAAGATCCTGGTCATCTGCCCGCATCCTGAAAATGTAGCCCCCGGTCAGCGACTAAAATATGAACAATACTTTGAGCACTTCAGGCAGAATGGGTATGATGTAACAGTCAGCCCATTTGAGTCACGCCGCCTGTGGAATATTAAATTTAAAAGAGGCCTTTTGATTTTTCTGGAAAAGGTCGGCTGGACAATCATTGGATACATAAAAAGATTTTTTCTTCTTTTTCAGGTCCCCAGATATGATATCGTGTATGTTTTTCTTTGGGTAACGCCTTTTGGTCCGCCGATCTTCGAAAGGATGGTTTCGGGTCTTTCTAAAAGGATGATATATGATATCGATGATCTTATCTTTCTTAAGAATACTTCAATGGAAGTAAAGCTGGTAGGTGCACTTAAAGGAAATAATAAACCAAAATTCCTTATGAAAAGGGCGCGTCATGTGATCACCTGTACGCCTTACCTGACAGAGTATGCTCTTAAATACAATAAGAACACAACTGATATTTCTTCTACAATTAATACGGCTGTTTACCATGCAAGAAAAGATTATGGTATCCGGGAAAATAAAATCGTTTTAGGCTGGAGCGGTAGTAATAGCACCTCGCGGTTTTTGCAGATGCTTGCGCCTGTGCTGTTGGCGTTGAAAGAAAAAATTTCATTTCACCTGCTTGTAATGGGTGATGGGAATTTTTCAATTCCTGGCATAGAAGTAGAAGCATTGCCCTGGAAAGCTTCGTATGAGACCGAGATAATCAGCCGTTTTGATATTGGCTTGTATCCTTTACCTGACGAGCAATGGGTGTATGGCAAAAGCGGCCTCAAAGCTCTTCAGTATATGTCGATGGGGATACCCACGGTTGCTACCGCTATTGGTGCCAACTTCCGTGTAATAGATAATGAGGTGAATGGGTTTCTTGTAAAGAATGAGCAAGAATGGCTGGAACGAATACTGGCATTGGCAACGAATGAGCAACTTCGCAAATCCATTGGCGAAAAGGCAAGGGAAAAGGTAGAAAAGCTATATTCGGTCAATGCAAATGCTCCCGTCTATATTAATATTTTAGAAAAAGTCATGAATAATTGATATGTTCCCTGCGTGTTTAGTGAACTTATTTTGACCTATGTTACTTGAAATCCTTTTTTTCTCGGCGAATGACTTTTTCCTGGTACCGCTCTGCCTGATTATTTTATATGCAATCATACGGAGAAAAGCCAGAGCAAATAAGGACCCCCAAATTCAAAAATTATATTTCAAGGCATTTTATTTTAAAGTCATCTGCGTATTTGCGTATGTGCTCGTAACCGAATTCTATTTTGGAGGAGGAGATACGAATTTATATTACCAGGGAGTAAAAGATCTTCGGGCTGCATTACAGGATGATATAAATTTTGCAGGATTAATAATTAATACAAAATCGCTTGATGATAGCAATCCACTATCACCCTATTTTCTCTACGATAATTATGCGTTCGATTTTACGTATAACTACATGAGTAATTCGGGGAATTTTTTTATTGCCCGGCTTGGAGTACTTCCCTCGCTTGTCTTTTTCAATAGTTATTTATGCATTTGTTTATGCTTCGGTTTTTTTGCACTGGGTGGTGCAATCAGGCTCTTTAAGACATTTTATCATTATTATCCAGACCTGAGAAAGGAGCTCGCAATTGCCGCTCTTTTTCTGCCGGGTGTTGGCTTTTGGAGTTCGGGATTATTAAAAGATACCATTTGTTTCGGATGCGTGGGATTCATACTGTACGGACTGTTGAATATTCTGATTAAACGAAGAAACTTTTTTTCCTCGACCCTCCTGATCGTTATCTGTGGGTATCTTCTTTTTACAATCAAGACCTATATTTTTCTTGTATTGGTGCTGGGAATTGCGGTGTGGATATTTGCTGAAACCAATAAACTCATCAGGGAGAAAACCCTACGCCAGGTATTCACTTTTCTGACCTTTATTCTGGCCATCTTCACATCTGTTTTCTTATTGCAGTATATAACTTCCCAGGAAGAGCTTAAGCAATACCAGTTTGAAAACATCGTTTCTTCTGCCGAGTTTCAGCGGAGTAATTATGAATTGATTGATAAGAGCCTTGAAGGACAGACTTCTTATTATTCTGTAAATTCAACTAACCCTGTGGTATTGGTGTTTAACAGCATCGGAGCTACTTTTTTCCGGCCCTTTATTTGGGAAGTGAAATCTGCAGCAGCGGTGCTTTCAGCATTTGAAGCACTTATTTTTTTACTGCTAACGCTACACCTTTTTATAAAACTCGGGGTAATAAATTTTTTTAGCATAATATTCAGGGACCCCCGAACGCTAATGTGTTTTGTATTCGCTATTATCTTTTCCGTGGGAGTTGGTATATCTACTTCCAATTTTGGGGCCCTGTCAAGGTATAAGATACCCTGTATCCCATTTTATATGACCATGGTGTTTTTAGCGTACAGAAATTCCGCGTTGGCTTATCCAAGATGGGTTTCTAAATTTTTACGGTATATTAAAATTTAACGATAATGTGTGGTATTGCCGGTTCCATTAACCAAGCGCTTAATATTCCCTTGCTTACGCCATGCCTGTTACATCGTGGGCCGGATGAACAGACCAGCTTTTCGGAGAACAACCTGATTTTTCATCACAATCGGTTGGCGATTGTGGACATTGCGGGTGGTAAGCAGCCGATGCATCATCAGCATCTGACTATTATTTTTAACGGGGAGATTTATAATCATCTCGATGTCAGGGTTAAGCTCGACCTGCATTGTAATACGAGTTCGGATACGGAAACCCTGCTACATGCATATGCAAAAAAAGGGGCTGCCTGCCTGGATGAACTGGATGGCATGTTTGCACTTGCAATTTATGACCGCAATAAGAATGAACTATTCCTGGCAAGAGACCGGGCCGGAAAAAAACCGCTTTATTATTATATAGAAGGAAAAAGATTTGTATTTGCCAGCGAACTTAACGCGATCAGTGGTCAGCTAAATCTTACTATTGATGAGACTCACCTGCATCAGTATGTTCGCATGGGATATTTTTATAAATCAAATACCCCTTATAAAAATGTGTATGAGCTACCTGCCGGCACGTATGCTAATATATCTCTTGATAAGCCGGAGGTCAGGCTAACCAAATGGTGGGACATACATCCTTTTTACCTGCAAAAGAGTAAGGATGATTTTGAAACAGCTTTACAAAAAACAGATGAACTGCTCCATAAAGCTGTTAAAGGAAGGGTTGAATCATCTGATCTGGAAGTGGGATCGTTCCTGAGCGGGGGCATTGACAGCGGTCTTGTGACAGCTATTGCCAAAAATTATAATGACACACTCAAGACCTTTACGGTTTCTTTTGAAGGTGAATATGATGAAGCGCCCCTTGCTAAACTGGTAGCCGAACGATACAATACCAAACACCACGAGATCCATATTTCTTTTGATAATCTTGTTAATGACATTGAGAAGATCCTGACAAATTATGGGGAGCCTTTTTTTGACAGTTCCGCTATTCCCAGTTACTATGTAAGTCGTGAAGCAAGAAAACATCTTACAGTGATACTGAATGGCGATGGTGGCGATGAATTGTTTGGAGGCTATCGGCGATATGTGCCATTTGCAAAGTATGATTTCTTTAAACCAGGCGTGGCCGTTAGAACAATTGCCTCGGTTGGACATGCAGTTTTGCCGGAACCGCACAACAAAAAAAGCAAATACAATTATCTTTTCCGTCTTGCAGACCTGGCAAGAAAAAATGGACTGGATACATACCTGTCTGCAACTATTGATAGCTTTGAAGGACTGGAAAGATACCTGTCGGCAGATGAGACGGTTCTTAAAGACGTAAGAAAAGATTTCGACGCAGTCAATAACAGCGGTTTATCGGGTCTGCAAAAGATCATGAACCTGGATTTCGACAATATCCTGGCGGGTAACCTGCTGGTAAAAATGGATATCGCAACGATGGCGCATTCACTGGAAGGAAGAAGCCCATTGTTGAGTAAAGAGCTGCTGGAATATATACCTTCTATAAATGATCAGTTCAAGATCAATGGTCAGCAAACAAAATATCTCCTTCGCAAACTGGCGGAGAAATACCTGCCTTCCGAATTGATCAATCAACCAAAGCGGGGCTTTGAAATTCCGCTTAAAAAATGGATAGACAATGAGCTGAAAGATATGATCGCAAATTATATTTTAGCTCCCGACGCTTACTGCCGCCATTTTGTGAAACCTATGTTCATCGAACAGCTTTGGAATCGTAAAATTAAAACAGGCGATGAAAAGCGTGCCAAAATGCTGTGGACTTTGTTTGCATTGGAAGTATGGTATAAGAAATGTTACCTGAAAAAATAATACTAGTATGATAGCAGAACCTGTTCTGTAAACTGGAACTATACAGCTTACAAGGCAGGTTTAATTTTTTATAAGAATGTCTAAACTCATCCGTATTACAACCGTGCCGCTTTCCCTGAATGTATTGTTACCAGGGCAAATGCGTTTTATGAGGGAAAATGGCCTTGATGTTATTATGGTCGCAGGCGAAGGAAAAGATTGGGAGGAAGTACTGGCTCGTGAAGGTTGTGCGCACCAGTTGATCCCTATGACAAGAAAGATGACACCCGTTGCCGATCTCAAATCACTATGGGCTTTGTATAGGTTTTTCAAAAAAGAGAAACCGGATATCGTTCATTCACATACTCCCAAAGCGGGGCTATTGGCTATGCTCGCTGCAAAGCTTGCCGGGGTAAAAATAAGGATCCATACCGTCGCAGGTCTGCGGTTTATGACCTCTGTGGGAACTACCAGAAAGGTATTGGTAGCAATGGAGAAATTAACTGCAAAAGCGGCCACGCATGTCTGGCCCAATAGTTTTTCTCTGTCAAACTATATAAAAGAGCATAAGCTGGTAAATCCCGGAAAGATGGAAGTCATTGGCTTTGGCTCCAGCAACGGGATTGATCTGAAAAGGTATTCGGCATCTTCTCTAAAAGAGGAGAAACTGGCAGCAATAAAGGAATCTGTTCAATATGATGAAAAACTGATCTATTTTCTTTCGGTTGGCCGGATAGTGAATGATAAAGGGATGGACGAATTATTGAAAGCCTTTACACGTGTGTATGAGCAGAACAGGAATACCCGTTTAGTATTGGTAGGTGCTTTTGAAGATGAGCTTGATCCGATCAGCGATGAGGCAAGGCAAATACTAAAAACACACCCGGGAGTCATTCATGTGGGGTGGAGTGATGCGGTTGAATATTATATGCATATTTCTTTCGCATTGGTACATCCTTCTCACCGGGAGGGGTTTCCTAATGTGTTACTGCAGTCGGGTGCGATGCTTTGCCCGATTATCGGATCGCGTATAGAGGGAAATATTGATATAGTAGATGATGGAATAACAGGGTTGCTTTTTGAAGTAAAGAACGAGGAAGAACTTTTTGTAAAGATGGAATATGCCCTGAACAACCAGGGCCTGGTAAAACAATATGCGGGGGCACTGCGGACAAAGATCGAACAGCATTTTGACCAGCCAGGTCTTCATCGCAGATTGTTGGAACGGTACAGGCAGTTACTGGCAGACAAGACCAACTGATCTCCCGGAGCTGAGCCCATACGGGTAGCAGTTGCGTATCGGAGAAATACTTTATCGTTCAGCGTACTACTACCTTATTTTTATCATTTGTGGCGACCATTATTATGGATTTTGGCAGGTGGACATTACTTTTAGCCTATCCAAAATCCAGTTTCAATGAAAACCACGTTGAAAAAGCCAGTGGCAATTGTCGGCTATTCCGGCCACGCTTATGTAATCATCGACATCTTCCTCAATGCAGGTCGCCTCGTAACTGCCTATTGTGATTCAGAGGAAAAAAAGAGCAATCCCTATCATCTTAATTATCTCGGGAAGGAATCAGAAGTCATCGACAAACTGAGGAAGTATGATTTTTTTGCCTGTGTGGGACATAATGCCATCCGCGAAAAAATCCATACCAATTTAAGTCAGTACCTGGGAGACCCGATCAACGCTATTCACCCAAGTGCCGTCATCTCAGCTTCTGTACGATTAGGAGAGGGGATAATGATAGCAGCAAATGCTACGATCAACCCGATGGCGGAAATAGGAAGAGGGGTTATCTGTAATACATCCAGTAGTATAGACCATGAATGTATCATCGGCGATTTTTCCCATATAGCGCCAGGCGTGGTCCTCTGCGGAAATGTGAGCGTGGGCAGGAGCACATTTATCGGAGCCAACTCGGTCATACGACAGGGCATCCGGATCGGTAACAACGTGACCATCGGAGCAGGCACTGTGGTTGTAAAAGATATTCCGGACAATGCGATCGTTGTAGGAAATCCTGCAAGAAAACTGGTGAAGAAATCTTCCCGCCTGGTCGCAGCCTGATAAATGCCGTTAGGTACAGTAAAATAATTGGCGCCGCCAACACATACGACAGTAATGCAGTTGATCTAATCAGCTGCATTGCTTTTTACGTCATCCTGGCCCAACATATCTCCCTGGTTTGATCCACTTTCAATACCTTCGCAATCTTAAAAAGATTGGGATTTTGACCTGTGAATATGAAACTACCGAAGGACTTTAAAGTACTGTTCTTAAGCAAGAAAGAGAATATATATGCCCGCCGGGCAGCTGATTTTATAGCACGTAATTTCAAAGACCCCGTGATCTTTGAAGGTAGCCGCACCGACGCATTGCCCGCAGAGGTCCTGAACTGGGAAGGAGACCTGCTTATATCATTTATATCTTCCTGGATCATCCCTTCGGCATTATTGGAACGGGCTGCTTTTGCAGCCATTAATTTTCACCCCGGAAGTCCCGAATACCCAGGTACCGGCTGCACCAATTTTGCTTTTTATAACGGCGAGCAGGAATATGGTGTCACTGGTCACCATATGAAAGCGGTAGTGGATACCGGGAATATTATTGTCGTCAAACGTTTTCCATTAAAAGAAGAAGATACGGTATACGATGTGACCCAGCATTGTTATGAGCTGATAGAAGAAATGTTTTACGAAATAATGGGTTGTATCTTGCAGGAACAACCGCTGCCGGTATCGGCAGAAACCTGGAAAAGAAAGCCGTATACCCGCAAACAACTCGATGAATTGTGCGAGATCAAACCAGGTATGAGTGAGGAAGAAATAGCGCGCAGGATAAAAGCAACAACCTACAAACATCCATGGGCGTTTACAAAAATTGGTAACAGGATCTTTAAACTTCAACATTAATCGGAATTCTCACATGATAAAAGAAGCGATAGGAAAAAAATCAATCAGTCCCCTTACCGGTAAAGAATATATCATTTCTGAAAACCCGGAAGATAAAGCCGGCATTGATGCATTTATTAACCAGCATCCGGGTAAAAAAGTAGTGGTGGTGCAGGGATTGGGTTTTGTAGGCTCGGTAATGAGTCTAGTGGTGGCCAATGCATTGACAGAAGAATACGCAGTGATCGGTATCGATCTGCCCAGCCCGGCTTCCTGGTGGAAGATACAATCGATCAATGAAGGGATATTTCCGGTAATAGCAGATGATCCGAAGATCGGGCTGTTTTATAAACAGGCAAGAGAAAAAAAGAACTTATATGCCACCTTCGATTCATATGCCTATAGCAAGGCCGATGTCATCGTGGTGGATATCAATCTGGATGTACAAAAACAATCCAATGGCAATGGCCAACTGGATGGGTATGAAGTAAACCTGACTCCTTTCAAAAAAGCCATTGAAAGTATAGGGAACCATTGCAAACAGGATGTGCTTGTATTGGTAGAAACAACCGTTCCCCCGGGTACCTGTGCCAAGATCGTAAAACCGATACTGGAAGAAAAACTGGGGTCAAGGGGTTTGCCACTCGATGGACTGAAAGTGGGACATTCCTATGAGCGTGTAATGCCCGGGCCAAAATATGTGGACTCTATCCAGAATTTTTACCGGGTATTCTCTGGTGTGGATGAGCAGAGCGCTGTTGCAACGGAAACATTCCTGCGCACTATTATTCGTACGGATGAATATCCCCTGACAAGACTTGGCATTACACACGCAACCGAAATGGCCAAGGTGCTGGAAAATTCTTACCGTGCCATGAATATAGCTTTCATGGTAGAGTGGAGCAGGTTTGCCGAAGAAGCAGGCGTAGATATCTACGAAGTGGTGAATGCGATCCGCATGCGACCCACGCATAAAAACATTATGCTGCCAGGCCTGGGAGTAGGTGGTTATTGTCTTACAAAGGATCCGCTGCTGGCAAGCTGGGCTAAAATGAATCTGTTTGGCAGCGAAGAAAGATTGCAGCAAAGCGAGACCGGCGTTAAGATCAACGACCGCATGCCTTATTATGCATTTGATTTTCTGGCTTCTCAGTATAAGGGTTCATTAAAAGGCAAGAAGGCCCTACTGCTTGGAGTGAGCTACCTGAATGATGTAGGTGACACAAGATACACGCCGGTGCAGGGATTTTTTGAACAATTGGAAAATGCCGGTGTCAACATAGTATTACATGATCCCCATGTAATGTACTGGGAAGAAAAAGAACTGCATATCAATAAAGACCTTAAGGCCTTAATGGAGGACCGGTACGATGTAATTGTGATTACTACGGGTCATAAGGAATACAGGAATAATCCTGAACTGATGAAGACATTATTGGCATACCCCGCGTTATTTGTATATGATACGATCGGGGTACTGTCTGCAGACGAGATAAAAACGCTGTCACAAAAGCATATGGTGCGTGTGATCGGGAGAGGGGATTTGTAAATTAAAAATGCAAAATTCAAAATGAGATCCGGGCAATAGAAGCCATCTTACTTGCCGGTAAATCTCTTTGTTTATTTTTCAATGCTAAATTTTTACTTTTTGAATATTTTATCATGAATAAAAAAGTTTTACTACTGGGCGGTGCAGGATTTATCGGTTTTAATATTGCGAAATACCTGGGTGAGAACCGTGATTATGAATTAACGATCGCTGATAATTTTGCCAGGGGTAAGCAGGATAAGTTGTTTACTGAATTGATCGCTAAACACAATATCAAGGTAATTGCAGGTGACTATACCGATCCAAAAACATTTGATCTGCTGGATGAACAGTATGACCAGGTATACATGCTGGCTTCCGTAGTAGGCGTGGACAATGCCAACTCCATTCCCCACGAGATCATCCGCATCAATACGGCGCTTATTTATAATACACTGGAATGGGTACGTAAATCGAAGATCGGCAAGGTATTGTTTACCTCCACAAGTGAATGTTATGCGGGCTCGGTAGACGGGTTTGGTTATAAAATACCTACACCCGAAGAAGTGCCTTTATGTATTGAAGATATAGGACATCCCAGGTTTACCTATGCTGTTACTAAAATGCTGGGTGAGTCAGGTTTTCTGAACTATGCCCGGATATTAGGATTTGAAACCACGATCGTGCGTTATCATAATGTATATGGGCCACGCATGGGATTCAAACACGTGATCCCTCACCTGGTGGTAAGATTCAGAAAAGGAGAAACACCATTCAAGGTATATGGCCATGATCAGACACGCTCTTTTTGTTATATAACTGACGCGGTAAAAGGGACCGTGCTTGCAATGGAACAACCCAACACAAACGGAGAGATCTATCATATAGGTACGCAGGATGAGATCACTATTGGAGAACTGATCCATTATTCCGGTGATGTAATGAAATTCGAAGGAACCTACGAGAACGCGCCGACCTATGCCGGATCTGTATCCCGCCGTTGCCCGGATATCACAAAAGCACGTACGCAACTGGGCTTCGAACCAGAAGTGGGATGGAAAGAGGGATTAACAGAAACATTGAAATGGTATAATCAATATCTTGAAGAAGGAAATAAAGTATATGAGTAATCAACAACTGATCGCTTTAAGTCTTCCCAA
>CAZGSG010000179.1:0-11880 GCA_964528095.1 uncultured Terrimonas sp. | reverse complement strand
TCGACTGGTTGAACGGACGACGTACGCCCGACGTAAATCTTCATGTGAAAGCAGCGATCACTCAATTATCTATTGGAACAGAAGCGCCGGCTATCTATGCGGCACTGGTAGAAGCAACCTGTTTTGGTGCCAGGCAGATCATAGAACGGTTTCGTGAACAGGATATCAGCATCAATGGAATTATCGGTGTGGGAGGCATTGCACGTAAATCATCTTTTGTGATGCAGATGATGGCCGATGTATTGGAGATCCCCATCAAGGTCAATAAATCCGATCAGATATGTGCTACAGGAGCAGCGATGCTGGCAGCTACGGTAGCAGGTATTTATGCAAATGTGGGAGAAGCTATGCAGGCAATGGGTGCCGGGTTTGATAAGGTTTACTATCCTGATGAAAGCCGTTCAACGGTGCTACGAATCCGTTATGAAAAGTACAAAGCTGTTTGTGATTTGGCGGAATATGACTTATAGGATCGGGCCATTTTATATGATCTGCCCGGTTGTTCAGACAAAAGCGGCAGGAAAAAGGTTTAAAAAAATGGGCTGCAAAGATTGGCCCTGTTCCAGACTGTTTCTTACAGGTTATCGCCCATTTCTTATACGATCTTACCATAAATAGCATATTCAGGCCGATGTCAAAAAACCCGGGCTTCTTCTGCATGAATTCTTGTTTTTATTAAGTGGAAACCCTAAATTCGTAAGAACGATTGCCTGATTATTCAGTATAAAGAGGATGGTAAATCTGTATAGTAATTCAATGGTACAGGATTGCCCGCCGGTCATAGTTTTATCGTAAAACTTTATACATCCAACTTAACGATTGCATATATGAAACCTCATTTTCACAAGGTGGCTGTTCCCATGCAGAATTCATTTTCTGTACGGCACGACAAACTCCAGAACTTTGGTAAGCTGCTGCATTATCATCCCGAACTGGAACTACAATATGTCATTAAAGGAGAGGGAATCCGTTTAATAGGAGATAATGTATCCCATTTCAGGGAAGGCGAAGTGATCCTGCTTGGCGAAAACCTGCCGCATGCATGGAGAGGCAAGGAGCAGGAGCTTAATGATGCCAATGACTATTCGGTAGAAGCTATCGTAATACAGTTTTCCCTTAATTGTTTTGGCAAGGATTTTTTTCACCTGCCCGAGGCTTACCTGCTACCGAGGATTTTTGAGCTCGCTAAAAAAGGATTGCTGGTGCACGGGGAGTCTGCAGAGATGATCCGGAAACTGATGTACAAGATCACCAAAGCAAGCCGGTTTGAAAGAATTCTTTACCTGTTAAAGATCCTGCAGGTCATGAGTGAAAAAGAAGAAGTAACAACGATCGCTTCAGCCCATGCTTTCTACAAGCCAAACGAACACGAATCGCTGCGGCTGAATAATGTAATAGCTTATACCTTATCCAATTTCAAAAAAGATATTAACCTCGAAGAAATAGCGCTGGTCGCTAACCTGAGCGTTAACTCATTCTGCCGTTATTTTAAATCGATGACCAATAAGACCTATCTCGATTTCCTGACCGAGATCCGGATCAGCCACTCCTGCAGGATGATCATGGAGGACAGGTATGCCATTGCTGTGGTCTGTTATGAATGTGGGTTCAACAATGTCTCCAATTTTTACCGGCACTTTAAACGGTTTACCGGCTTTACTCCATTTGAATATAAACGGAAATATAAGGAGAAATGTGTGGCGTAGTTTGTTCTTGTAGTTAAGTTTTGAAGTTTGGGGTTCAAAAGTCCGGGTTCGAAAGTTCTCAAACCGGGATAGTGTTTATGCTAATAGTTAATTAGTCTTACTGAACTGCCAACCTGTTTTACGACGAATTAAGTGCTCTTGTTCTTTGCTCCGGAGGAGCATCCTGTTTATAGTAAAAGGGTGTGATGCGTAACGGCTCCGGAGGAGCCTCCTGCTAAATGAATTTATTATCATTTAATAATCCGGTATTGATTTTACAAATCAGGAATGAGATATTAAGGAGGCTCCGCTGGAGCCTTTTGAGATTGTGCAGGCCTTTCTATAAACAGGATGCTCCTCCGGAGCCGAGATGCTCCTGAAGCCGGGAGATGTAAATGCTGAACTAATAAAGAAGATAGTATCCTACAATAATCAGCGAATAATTCAAACAAATCGAAAAAGCCTCGTTATTATCTTCATGAGCTCTTACGCGTTAGCATACGAGTGCCAGCAGTTTTTTAGCTGAACACTTTTATCCTGATCCTATACCACGAAGAGAACAGCCAATTGTATGGCCAAAAAGCGAATGAGCTGGCATACCTTATTTACCAGTATTTTTATAATCATATTATTTATGCAAGCAGCTTGTACAGACGGTCGTATTGAGTACAAAGAAATACAACTTACTAATGCTCCATTCGGGCACTGTCTCAACAGTACGCAATGTTTTTCACCGGATGGTAATAAGATCGTATATGATACCCGCAATGATGATTCATTATTAGCTGCAAATGGCGAGATACATGTGCTGGACATAACAACTGGAAAAGATCTGCTGGTATATAAAACGGCTAATCAATCGGCGTATGGTCCGGGTGTTGGAGCTGCTACTTTTTCACCGGATGGCAAAACGGTACTCTTTCTCGGTGGTATACAAAATGCGAGCAAAGAAAATCCCTATACGTTTACCCGGCGTACCGGTATTGCTGTAGCTATCGACCAGCCATTGATCCCTATCTGGATGGATGCGCGTGATATTGCGGAGCCTTTCACTGCCGGCGCATTAAGAGGCGGCACACACGCGCATAGCTGGAGTGGTGATGGTAAATGGATCAGTTTTACGTATAACGATCATGTTTTAAGCGAGAGAATAAAAACAGATGCTTCGATCATTGATACCCGTACGGTGGGTATTATGTTTCCGGGGAATGTACTGGTAAATGGAGCGGATGGTATTGAAAATAAAAATGGCCGTATGTTTTCGGTGCTGATCTCATCTGTTGTAAAAAATCCCAGGCCCGGTTCAGATGAAATACTGAAAGCTTTTGACGAATGCTGGATCGGATCAGATGGATATATAAAATCAAATGGAGAACGGCAGCAAAAAGCGGTAGCTTTCCAGGGGCATATCATTGAGCAAGATGGAACAATAAAAACAGAAATTTTCATTGCCGATATACCTGCAGCGCTTCCTGCTATGATCGGATCATACAGTTCTGCAGGTACTATAACCAATCTGCCGCCTGTGCCAGCATGTATTTCTCAACGCCGGATAACATTTATACCGCAAGGCATTAGTGCTACACCCCGGCATTGGCTCCGGTCAGTACCGGATGGTTCGCTCATCGGTTTTCTTGCTGCAGATGAAAAAGGGATTATTCAGCTATGGGGTGTTTCACCAAATGGGGGTAGTATAAAGCAGCTTACCTATTTGTCTTCTTCCATTACAGGACCCTTTAATTTTTCTCCGGATGGAAAATTTGTTGCTTACACATCAGATGCTATGGTTTATATCACAAGATTATCGGATTCAAATACAATTGCTGTAACAAAAAAGGAAGGACCATATGGCAGGCTGGTTGGCGCAGTGGTGTGGTCGCCGGTTGAAAAAGCCTTATGTTATAACAGGTATGTGAAGGATGATGGCGGTAGTGAATATTTGCAGCTGTTCATGATTAAATTGAGTGGCGGATATTTCGAATAATAATTCTTAATGATCAGGGACGGTCTCAGCGGGGTCTGGCGAAGCCGACCCCGATGTATAAAGAATCTTCCACAGTAAGCCATTCTTGTTTACATATGAATGAGGATTGTATCGAATACTCTTCTGCCTGATTGTTGTAGTGTCCTTATGCATCGGGGTTGGCTTTTGTACAGTATTTGGGATCAAAGGTCGTTTATCACCAAACCCCGATGGGACCTTGTCTGAATGCTGTAAAGAGTATTCTTAGCCACTGTCTAACCCTAAGTATGTTTAATACATTCTTCGTTCTACCAGATACTTTCTTATAGTATTACTGTTTTCGATAATCATGTGCGGTCTCATCGGGGTCTGGCGAAGCCGACCCCGATGTATGGGTATCATCAAAAATAGCTTATCATTCCTCAATGTATCTTCTTCTCCCTGTATTCATTCGGGGCCATGCCCATTATTTTGGTAAATAACCGGGAGAAATAGTAAGGATCATCTATGCCTAATTCCTGAGCTATTTCCTTTATTCGAAGTGTGGTAAAAAGCAGGTACTGGCAGGCTTTCTGAACTTTCAGGTGATTGAAATATTCCATAGGCGAAAAGCCTGTTTTCTTTTTGAATATATAAGAAAAATGGGATGCTGATAAATTGACTTCCCGGGCAATCTCTTCCAGTGTAAGTGCCTGGTCTATTTTTTTACCCAGGAAATCGATCGCAAGATCAGTCGCATCTTTATGATTTGACTGTACTGAAGAACTGAAATTACCATTATAGATAAAAGAAGTAAGAAAATGCCAGAGACACATATTGGTATACATCAGGTTATCCGTACTATACCCTCTTTCCAATTGATTATACATTTCATTGAAAAGGCTGAAGATATGTTCATTGTTCCTGATAATACCTTTATGACCACCGGCTTGTTTTTCCAGCAGGGCGAGTATTGAATTGGAGATGCTGCCTTTAAAATGCACCCAGTAAATAGTCCATGGATTAATTTCGTCCGCCTCATATACATGCGCCGTCCTGATCGGGATTACAATAAAATCTCCGGCTTCTATGCGGTAATCTGTTGTTTTTACCCGTACACGGCCTTCTCCTTTATAACAATAGATCAGGATATGCTGATCAGCGCCATGTGGCCGCTCTCTATAATGATATTTCGCCTTTGGATAGTATCCAATATCGGTGATATGGAGAGTGCTGATAATATCATTTTTAACGCATTTCTGCGAGATGATCTTCCTGGGGATCACAACTGCTTTCTGTCCCTGGAAACCCTCTTTCTTTTTAATTGTCTCTTGCATGTTCACTTACCAATGATAGTAAAAAAATCCATCAAATCAACAATTTCCTCCATCCTAAATAAATATAAGTGATCGTACTTTGAAATTCTGTTTCAATTAAACCAACCTATATAATGAGTAAAGTCAGTGTTTGGGAAGAAGATTTTGTGATCCCAACTTACCCTATCGGCCAGCCTGAGAAAAATCCGATGTTCCTGGAGAGAAGAGTATACCAGGGTAGCAGTGGTGTAGTGTATCCGCACGCAGTAGTAGAAAAGATCTATGATGAAAAAGTCGACAAAACATACCGCGCTATATTCCTGGAAAATGAATATATAAAACTGATGATACTTCCGGAACTGGGAGGAAGGATCCAGATGGCCTATGACAAAGTAAAACAACGGCATTTTATTTATTATAACCAGGTGATCAAGCCTGCATTGGTGGGACTTACCGGTCCCTGGATCTCCGGCGGTATTGAATTCAACTGGCCACAGCACCACCGGCCTTCCACTTTTGAACCGGTAGATTATACCATTAAGGAAAATGAGGACGGGAGTAAAACAGTATGGGTAAATGAAGTAGAACGGATGTTCAGAACAAAGGGTATGGCAGGATTTACTCTTTACCCGGGCAAAGCATATATAGAGATCAGGGGGAAATTATATAACCGCACGCCTTTTCCACAAACATTTTTATGGTGGGCCAATCCCGCTGTAAAAGTAAATGATCATTATCAGTCCGTTTTTCCACCCGATGTATATGCCGTTTTTGATCATGGTAAGCGGGATGTATCTTCTTTCCCCGTGGCTAATGGCGTTTATTATAAAGTAGACTATTCGCCGGGTACTGATATTTCCAGGTATAAAAATATCCCGGTGCCCACTTCTTATATGGCCATTACATCGAAATATAATTTCATCGGCGGGTATGAACATGATAGCCAGGGTGGATTGCTGCACGTGGCAGATCATCATATTTCTCCGGGAAAAAAACAATGGACCTGGGGTTATGGCGCTTTCGGCCAGGCCTGGGACAGAAATCTTACTGACGAAGACGGACCTTATATTGAATTAATGACCGGTGTTTATACCGATAATCAGCCGGATTTTTCCTGGCTGCAGCCATTTGAAGAAAAAAGCTTTGTTCAATACTTCATGCCATACAGGGAAGTGGGTGCTGTAAAAAACGCTACCAAAGAAGCGGTGGTAAATATAGAAATAAGCGGTACGGCGATAGATCTGAGATTATATGTGACGATGGTTTATCCGCAACTTGGAATCAGAATTCTTCAGAATGATCTTGAACTCTTCACCGACAATATCGCTTCGTCACCGGAAACACCATACCTCCGTACAATCGCGGTTGCAGAACCACTACAGCCCACTCAGGTAAAAGTAATTGTTACTGACCTTGTCACTGGTAAAGTACTGGTGAGTTATCAGCAGGAAAAATATGAAGAACAGGAGATCCCATCACCGGCACAGGCGGCAAAACGGCCTGAGGAAGTTGAAACTACGGAGCAATTATTTCTGACAGGATTGCACCTGGAACAATACCGGCATGCTACTTACAATGCCTGTGATTATTATGAAGAAGCGCTTCGCCGGGATCCTAAAGATATTCGCAATAACAATGCCCTTGGGCGTTGGTACCTGCGGCAGGGACAGTTTGCAAGATCGATAGCTTATTTCAGGAAGGCGATCGCCACATTAACACAGCGCAATCCCAATCCTTATGATGGTGAGGTGTATTATAATCTTGGATGGGCGCTTTCATTACAGGATAAAACGGAAGAAGCATTCGATGCATTTTATAAAAGTGTATGGAACGATGCCTGGCAGCATGCAGGATACCTGAACCTGGCCAGGCTTGCCTGTAAAAAAAATGAATTTGAAAATGCAGAGGAACTGATCGGCCAATCAATTGTAAAAAATAATCATAGCCATACGGCAAGACATGCCAACGTATTTATCCTGCGAAAGCAGGGAAAAAAGAAAGAAGCCCTTGCGCTGATCGACGCATCGTTGACGATCGATCCCTTCAACTTTGGCTGCCTTTTCGAAAAACACCTGTTGTTAAAAGATAACGATGAAGCTACGGCTGCCGCGACCCTGGATGAATTAAGAAAACTAAGCCGCAACTGGGTGCATAATTTTATTGAATATGCCTTTGATTATGTACATGCAGGTTTGTATGAAGAAGCGGTTTCATTATTTCAGGTACACCTGGAAGATAGTACAGCCCAGTACCCAATGGTATATTATTATTTGGGATGGCTGGCGGGCAGGTTGGGACAAACAGAACAGGAAAAAAATTATTATACAAAAGCGGCATCCCTGGATCCCGCCTATTGTTTCCCTAACCGCATTGAGGATGTGCTGGTGTTGCAGGCTGCCATGAAATCATACCCACAGGACGCGAAGGCGCCGTATTACCTGGGTAATTTCTGGTATGATAAACGACAATATACAGATGCTATTGAATGCTGGGAACGTTCTGTACAGGTCAACAATCAGTATCCCACTGTTCATCGTAATCTTTCCCTGGCCTATTACAACAAACTGAATGATCCTGCAAAAGCGCTCGCTTCGCTTGAGAAGGCCTTTGCACTTGACCGGGATGATGCACGGATATTAATGGAATTAGATCAGCTATACAAACGATTGAACAAACCGCATGCGCAACGACTGGAGTTTTTGGAAAAACATTTGTCATTGGTAGAATCGCGGGATGATCTGTACCTGGAAAGAGTGACGCTTTGCAATCAAATGGGAAAATACCAGAAAGCAAGAACGCTTATTGCCGCATATAAATTTCATCCCTGGGAAGGCGGAGAAGGAAAAGTAGTGAATCAATACCTGATCTGTCACATAGAGCTGGCCAAACAGGCGATTGAAAAGAACTATTATACCAAAGCCCTGCAATTGCTGACCGAAGCAGAAGATTATCCATCTAACCTGGGCGAAGGGAAACTATGGGGTACACAGGAAAACGATATCCATTATTTAAAAGGCCTTGTATATAAGCGAATGGGCGATGCTGCTGCTGCGTTCAATTACTTCCAGCTTGCCACCAAAGGGATCAATGAACCCGTGCAGGCTATTTTTTATAATGATCCGCAGCCCGATAAGATCTTATACCAGTGTCTTGCCTGGCTTCAGTTGGGTGACCCGTCAAAAGCCGAAACCTTGCTGAACAGGCTGGTCCGTTTTGGAGAATTACATATGAACGACAATATCAGTATTGATTATTTCGCAGTTTCGCTCCCGGAGTTGCTTGTATTTGATGTAGACTTAAACCTCCGTAATAAGATACATTGTTTGTACCTGGTTGCCCTGGGTAATCTGGGACGGGGAATTGAAAGTACCGATAAGCTGAATAATTTTTTCGATAGCGTGTTGCAACTCGATTGTAATCACCAGGGAGCACTTACGCATAAAGGAATGATCAGCTTACTGCAAGCCGTTAATATATCAATTTCAAACACGACCGTAAAAAAATCCATTGAATCCCTGTGATTATCCATTAATAGTAATACTGAATAAAAATACATTTGACTTCCGAACGTTTTTTTCAACTTAATTAACTTGCATATGAAAAATTGCGCTTACATCAAACGGCTAACAAGCGCCGCTCTGATACCTCAACTAATTCTCTGTTTTCTTTTATCCAGCCTCTTTTCTTTTAGCCAGGGCTCTGCAAAACTTATTCATGGAAAAGTGACCGGTTCCAATAACGAACCAGTGCCGGGCGCATCCATTCAGGTTAAAGGCACGGGCGTTGGCACTTCTTCCGATAGCAAGGGTGATTTTTCCATCCAGGCAACTGCATTGGATACGCTTGTTATTAGTTCTGTAGGATATGATGCCATCGAAATCCGCGTAGGAAATCAAACAGACCTATCGGTTTCATTACAATCTGCTGCTACAAGTATGAGTGATGTGGTAGTGGTTGGTTATGGCACGGTACGACGGTCAGATCTTACCGGGTCAGTAACACAGGTAAGCGCGAAAGATCTCACCAAGATGTCTGCTGCAAATCTTGATCAGGCGCTTCAGGGCAATGTGCCTGGGTTGTGGTCAAAGCAGAGTGATAGAAACCCCGGCGCTGGTGTACTCCTGTCATTGCGCGGAAATAATTCCTTCTCAGGTAATGCGCCTTTGTTTATTGTAGATGGATTTCCGATTGCTTCTGGTGGCGGCGTAAACGCCATCAATCCGAATGATATTGAATCTGTATCCGTATTAAAAGATGCATCGTCCATAGCTATTTATGGAGCCCGCGCTGCCAATGGCGTGATATTGATCACCACAAAAACAGGAAAGGCCGGCAAATCCAGCTTTGATGTAAACATCTTCAACGGCTTCAAATCATTTGCAAACCCTATCGAGTTTCTTGACGGTGCACAACTGGCCGATCTGCGAAGAGAAGCGTATAAAAATGATAATGTTAATGGTGGGGTTGCTGTTTTCAGACCCGAAGAACAACTTGCCCTGCAAAACAAACAATATACAAACTGGTTTGACGAGGTAACAGGAACAGGGCGTGTAACGCAAAACATTCAGTTGGCTTTTAGCGGTGGATCAGAAAATACCCGTGTGCTTGTAAGCGGTAATTTATACAATGAAAAAGGAGTGATAAACAATTCCGATTATTTGCGTGGTAGTCTTCGTGCTAACATTCTGCAGAAGATTGGTAGTAAACTAACTCTTTCCAGTAATACCAACCTTAGTATGCTGACAGGCAGGGGAGTGACCGGACCCAGCGTACTTTATCCAACCACTATTGGTAATCCGCTGGCGCCGATCAGACAGAGCAATGGTCAATTTTATACTATGCTGATCAGTGTGGGTAATACACCGTGGGCCAACCCCGTCGCTTATACAGAACTAATCGACAACCGCTATGTAGAACCTGTTATTACCAGTTCCCTGGGACTGGAATATAAAATCCTTCCAGGTCTGCGGATCAAAACGCAGCTCTCTGGTGAGATCGATAGCTGGAAAGAAAATTTTTATGTGCCTATCAGCCTTTCTGCCAATCATGAAGAAAGCGGGCGTGTGGCCAATGGCTTTGCAAGCGTAACCAACAATGTGAATTATAACTGGATCAGCGAGACCGTGCTTTCCTTTAATAAACAATTCGGCCAGTTGCACCAGGTAGATGCGGTTGCGGGTTTTTCTGCACAGCAAAACCGCTGGGAGAGCGTAAGAGCTTCTGCATCCGGTTTTCCTTTCGATATTTATGGTACCTGGAACCTGGGCGCTTCTTCAGGACAGGCCCGCAAGTCTTCATCAGACCTGCAGATCTGGTCAATGAATTCTTATATCGGTCGTGCAGTATATACATTTAATAAAAAGTATATCGTAACTGCTAATTTCCGTGCAGATGGATCTTCACGTTTCGGTTCCAAGAATAAATGGGGTTTCTTTCCCAGCGTAGCGGGTGCATGGAAAGCTTCGGAAGAAGACTTTGTACGCGATCTGAATCTGTTTGATGACCTGAAGATCAGGGCCAGCTATGGTCTTGCAGGTAATGCAAATGCACTTGGAGTATATGCTACGCAGGCCCGCATGTCATCAGCATCTTTTAACTGGGGTGGTGTAGAAGCTCCCGGTTATTATCCTAGTCAGTTAGCGTATGATGATCTGAAATGGGAAACCACTAAACAGTTTGACCTTGGTCTTGACTTTGGATTATTCAACCGCCGGTTGAATGTAACCTTTGATTATTATATTAAGAACACCTCTGATCTTATACGCCAGTTGCCTATACTTGATGTTTCAGGTTTTCAAACCGGATGGGCTAATATGGGAACACTTAGAAACAAGGGAATGGAACTTGCATTGAAAGGTGTGATCATGAATAAGGATTTTAAATGGAATGCTACACTGAATCTTTCGGGCAATAAAAACGAACTCACCTCATTGGGTGATGGCACTTTGCAGATCGGAACATCTGATTGGGTAGGACAACCCATAGGCATCGGCGCACGGTATATGATCGAAAAGATAGGTATCTGGCAGGAAAAAGATGCGGTAGAAGCGGCTAAATACCTTGCACGTCCCGGAGATGTTCGTTACAGGGACCTCAATGGTGATTATAAGATCAACAACAATGACCGTGCTTTTCATGGCAACCTGACGCCTGATTTCTTTGGATCACTGACCAATGAATTAAGTTATAAAGGGTTTGATCTGAACGTATTTACCACTTTTGAAAAAGGACGTACTATTTATAACGGACTTAATTACAAACTGCTGGCAGGCGATGGTTATGATAATCATCGTAAGGAAATACTGGAAAGATGGACACCTCAGAACCCGTCTGATAAATATCCCCGTGCGGCCATTGGTTATTCAAACAGATCGAGCATGGCTTCCACAGAATTTTTGGAGAAAGCGGATTTTATCAAACTCAGAAGCCTGACACTGGGATATACTTTTCCTCCCAGCGTTACCCGCAAATTTAAAAGCACCAATTTCCGTGTCTATGCATCTGGCTTGAACCTGTTCACCATTAGCGGGTATTCAGGAATGGATCCTGAGGATAACGACTATGGCAATACATCGCGTGCTGCTCCTTACCCGATCACCCGCACTTTTATTATCGGTCTTAACCTAGGATTCTAAAGCAATAACAACTAATACTATTTATAATGAAAATATCCAGCTATATACTCATCATCCTCTGCCTTTCAGGAATGGCATGTAAAAAAAGTTTTCTTGAAGAAGACCCAAGGACCTTTCTTACTCCAGGCAATTTTTATAAAACAGAACAGGACCTTCAAATGGGTTTGAATGCGGTGTATCGTACTCCCCAGGACCGTTATTCCAATATGTGGGGAGCGCCCTGTTGGTTCGGTTGGGCAACTGACCTGGGCTATCTTACTCCTGCAAATAACCATGCATTCCATAATCAGCCAAGTCTGTTT
>CAZGSG010000178.1:0-11901 GCA_964528095.1 uncultured Terrimonas sp. | reverse complement strand
GGCCTCATTGGTCATAATTTAATTGTAGAAAACTGTTCTGGCTTCTACCACGGCTGACTACGCAGCATGGACTTTAGACATTGGCGGGTACGCGTTCTTCCAAAAACCGTAGAAGTCCCATTGCGGGTCTGGCGAATAAACGGCCTTCTATTTTATTAAATGTTCGCTAGCCGACCCCGATGTATAGTACCATACATCAATCAGCAAATTGCTATATCATGAATTTGGTTCGAAATATTATTTATGTAAAAGCCCAGTATTTTTCTAAGCAAAGAAGGAAATACTCCATACATCGGGGTCGGCTATGAAAAAACCACAATATTGAAAGAACGCCTATTCGCCAGACCCACGATGAGACCGACTCCCATTGTTGATAATAATCCCTCAAAAAAATACTTAACCCCGTGAAAACACCCTCATATATTGTAGAATAAATTCAAGCGTATAAAAAAACTAGGTATTAGCACTTACGACTTTGTTACCAACGGCTATACTGATCGACGAACTGCTTTTTTTATTAAAAAAAATTATGGATTTTCAATTTTCCAATCATCAACTGGTGATTGAAGCCATCAAATTCGAACCAATGCCAATGCTGATGAGAGCACGCCACTTCGTTCTCTTCATTGCGTTTATATGCGCAATAAAGACCTCCTACTCACAGGACAGCAGTGCTGCCCGTGTTTCCCTTCAATACGTGGAGCAGATCAGTTCATCAGCCGATAAGCTGGGAAAGAAGCTTGATAAGCAAACAACAAAAACGTTACAACAATTACAAAAGCAGGAAGACCGCATGCGGCGGAAACTGCAAAAAATAGATTCCCTCAAAGCCAGGGAAATATTTGGAACCGCAAAAGAGAAACTGAATAAAAATCTTACCGGTGCAAAACAATATATCCCTTCTCTTGATACCCTGGCATCTTCCCTGAAATTTTTGGAGCAAAATCCACAACTGTTCTCTGCTGCAAAAAATGCATCTGCAAAATTGAAAGAGGCCACCGGCAAAATGGATGGCCTTAAAGACAAATTCCAACAGGCAGAAGCTATCAAAAAATACTTAAAAGAACGCAGGCAATATCTTAAAGATCAACTCTCCCGGCTGGGGTCCCGCCTTGGCGGGCAGGTTGCCAAAGAAGTAAAAAAAATCAACAAACAGGTCTATTACTATAGTGAACAATTGAATGAATACAAAGCGCTCTTAAAAGACCATAAAAAAGCGGAGAAAAAAGCGATCGGGCTTTTAAGTAAAACAAATCTCTTCCAGAAATTCATGCGCAAGCATAGTGAGCTGGCTTCCCTGTTTCGTTTACCTGATCCCGACAATCCTCCCAGTGCGGCAAGTCTCGCGGGTCTGCAAACAAGAGCGCAGGTAAATGGGTTGATTCAACAACAGCTTGCCGCGGGCGGTCCCAATGCCCAGGCACAATTTCAGCAAAACATGCAATCGGCCCAATCGCAACTCAGCCAGTTGAAAAACAAACTCAGCAAGATGGGCGGTAATAGCAGCGATGATATTTTACCTGAAGGATTTAAACCCAATGATCAGAAAAAGAAAAGCTTTCTGCAACGCCTGGAATATGGCACAAATATGCAATCGCAAAAGGCGACAAATTTTTTCCCTGTCACTACTGACCTGGGCTTATCGCTTGGCTATAAACTTAATGACCGTTCGATAATTGGCATTGGTGCAAGTTATAAACTAGGTCTTGGTTCAGGCTGGAATCATCTGCGCATTTCTCACCAGGGTATCGGGCTGAGAAGTTTTGTGGACTGGAAGATCAAGGGTAGCTTCTGGTTAAGCGGTGGGTATGAACAAAACTATAAAGCGGCATTTAATAATATCGTGCAATTGCAGCAGCAGAGTGCCTGGCAACAGAGTGGACTGATTGGAGTGAGTAAGACTATTTCATTAAAAACAAAGCTGTTTAAGAAAACAAAGATCCAGCTACTTTGGGATATGCTGAGTTATGAGCAGGTGCCACGCACGCAGCCGGTTATATTCACGGTGGGCTATACTATTCAATAATAGCAATTTTTGAAGGACAAATTTAATTGTATGATTAACTTATCAATAAGATCGTTTTGTTTATCGGTTATCGTTGTTTTTATTTCCCTGCATGGGTATACGCAGAACCTTGATCGCTTAAACAGCACCAATGTTGTTCCTCCAAGTCCTGAAGTGGCGGCATTGGCAAAGTTCATCGAAATGCCGGTAGGTTACTCCACCGGTACTGCCCAGGTATCTGTACCATTATATACTGTAAAAAGTGGAGGTATAGAATTACCAGTCAGTTTAAATTATAACGCCTCTGGTATTAAGGTGGAAGAAGTGGCGACCTGGGTAGGTCTTGGATGGAACTTAAGTGCAGGAGGAAGTGTTTCAAGGATGGTGAGGGGGCAACCCGATGATTACAGTTCCCAGGGATATATGTATACATCCAAAACCGCGAAATATATCCTTTCGCTTCCTCTTGAAAGCACCGAGCGGTTTAATATACTATATAATAATGCGCAATTTGGTGAATTGGATGTAGAGCCGGATATCTATTTCTTCTCGGCTATGGGATATTCGGGAAAATTTTATTTTGATCAGCAGTTAAGAAAATTTGTGACCACGCCTTACCAGTTGATCAGGATCGAGCATGCTACGGATGTAAATAATAAGATCAAGAGCTTTACTCTTACGTTACCAAATGGTATTAAATGTTATTTCGGAATATCTGCGGACGGTTTAAGGACTGCTTACGAAACCTACAATTCCCAGAATACGACGGTTGTTTCAAGTGGAACTTATTCTCACGGCACTCCGGATAATACACCCAGCCATATTACAAACTGGCAATTAATGGAAACCGTTTCACCAACAAATAAATCAGTAAAACTCTTTTACACAAACTACCTGGCGGTTGATTTTGGAAGGGGAGGAGAATCTACTGATCACGCGGGCATGTCTGGTTGTGCAGCGGCCACCGGGTATAATAATGCATCTTATTATACGCAGTTTTCTACCAAATCCGCTTTGCAAAAAATATCCTTTGATCTGGGTGATGTTTATTTTATACGATCACCCTTTTACCGGCAGGATGTTTTAGGAGATCAAAAAGCGCTGGATAGTGTTATTGTAAGGGATAAGAACCAAAAACGAATAAAAGCATTCAGGTTAAGCTACGACTATATTACAAGGCCTGATACATTAACGATTTCCAATTTCTCCGATCAATCGTTGGTAGAGGATAAAAGATTATTCCTTAAATCGATCAGGGAAATCAATGCAGATAATACGGCAAACCCGCCGTATGAATTTACGTACAATACGGATAATCTTCTTCCGTCCAGGCTTTCCGCTTCTCAGGACTATTGGGGTTATTATAACGGCAAATCCAATGGAGACTTCCTCACACCAAAGATCTCAATCAGTTTACTGTATGGTGGTGCGGCAGGAGCACCTTATTTTCCCGGTGCTGACCGAACTATTGGTACTGAATATATGAAAGCGGGAATTTTAACCAAAGTAAAATATCCTACGGGCGGTTTTTCTGATTATTTCTACGAGGGGAATATCGCTCCGGTGAGTTTTCTGAGTTTAGCCAACGGGTTTATTGAATCAGGATTAACCGATAAGATGTTGTTTCTTCCAAAGAGTACGGAATACCAACTGCCGTTAGATCCCAAAACCTATGAGAAGACTTTTACTGTTACGAATCCGATCGGCACTGCCAATGTTACGGCCGCATTTGAGACCTGCGCGGATTTTAATTCGGTTGATTGTCGTGTGCAGGGAACCATAGTTGGGATTACGGATCCCGGGTTTTCCTATTCTATTGCAGCTAATCAGGCGTATACCACTTTACCTGCCGGGCAATATAAGGCGCGGGTGAAACTTATCAATCTGGGTTTAGGAGATCCTGAACCAGACTTTTCACTAACGATCCTCTGGTCAGAAGACCCTGATCCGGACAATTTCATGGTAGGCGGCCTGCGGGTGAAAAAAATTATTAATTCAGACAACTTCGGCCAAACAATTGTCAAAAGCCTCGTATATAAAAAAATCGCTAACGCATCCTATAGTAGTGGTGTGTTGTATAATCTACCGACAAATGCCTTCAAGGTATTTTGTGGAACGGGTGGTGAAGTCAGTCCTTCTGTTTTGAAAGTTGTTTCCAATAGCGCGCTCTCGGGTACGTCCCTTGATGGAGAATTGATCCGCTACACGGATATAACAGAGTATTCGGATGAAAACAATACTTCTTTTAAAACAGAATATACTTTTTCTGCAGATATGGATTATGTGGCAGCTGGTAATACCAATTACCCTTTTCCAACACCTGTGCAGCGCGACTGGCGATCCGGTTTGTTATTGAATAAAAAGCAGTTTGAAAAACAAGCCCCGGGATCATATCGCATCGTGGCAGAAGAAGCCACCGATTACGCAAGTCATCAGATACTCTATAAAGATACTTTTGGCATTAAGATTAGTTCTTATCCTACACCTAATACCTTTGGATATACACCTTACCGGTTTGTTTCGGAATGGTACCTGCCCGACTCATCCTCCTCGACCGCATACTCTTACCAGGGCGGTCAGACCAAATCGGTCATCTCTTCTTCAAAATATATCTATAATGAGAGTTTTGCTCTTGCGCTTACCCGTTCTGTTGACAGTAAGGGGAAGGTGATAGTAAAAAGAACATGGTATCCATATGACTATACAGATATTCCAGGTACGGCCATAGCGGATCTGAAACAGAAATATATTATCGATATACCTGTTAAGGAAGAGAGTTCCGTAAATGGAAAATTAACCGGCGGCGCTGTGATCGCATATAATACTGTTGGTCTGCCTGTCGCGGGCTATGCGTATGAAAACGCCGTTTTAAGTGACGCGATCGCACATAATAGCGGCGTATTGATCCCTTCCAACTATGCGCTGAAGAGTTCATTGTATTACAATAACCAGGGGCGTATTGTAAAATCGGTAACAAGTGGCAATGATGTTTCCAGCTTTATATGGGATTATTCAGGAGAATATCCTATCGCGAAAATTGCCGGGGCTGATACATCTACGGTCGCTTATACTTCGTTTGAAGCTGATGGAAAAGGAGGCTGGTCATTCAGTGGCAGTATTACCGCTGATATTAGCTCTCCGACCGGAGCCAAGTGTTATAACGCGAGTGGTGGTATCACAAAGACTGCACTGACCAATGGCACTTATATCGTTTCTTATTGGGGAAAAACAGGCAGCGTGAATGTCAATGGATCAGGGCCATCCAGGACCGGGAAGACGATTGGCGGCTGGACATATTATGAGCATGAGCTATCAGGTACGTCTATTACCATCTCAGGGGGTAATTATATAGATGAGTTGAGACTTTATCCCAAAGGTGCGCAGATGAAAACATATACCTATAAGCCGTTAATAGGAATTAGTACTGAATGCGATGTAAACAATAAGATCATCTATTATGAGTATGATTCTTTTAACCGGTTGAACCTGGTTCGCGACCAGGATAAAAACATCCTGAAACGTATTTGTTACAATTATGCCGGGCAGCCGGAGGATTGTGTAGTCAATACGAATCCGCTTTGGCAATCTACTGGTAGCACTCGTTGCCAGCCCTGCCCTGCCAATGGAGCATACTCTTCCAATGTGCAGGAACACCAGGAAAAAGACAACAATCCATATAGTTCCACCTACAATACCAACCGGTGGGTATCAGATGGGGTTAGTGGTAGTTGTGTTCCGCCTGCTGACTGGCAAACTAACTCCGCACTCAAATGTCAACTGGATGGTAACGGTGAGAACACCGGATACCAGGTTTATACGCAAAAGGACATGAATCCTTGCAGCGCTACTTATAACCAGGAACGGACTGTAGTTAATGGGTATAATGCCGTGGCCTGCCCTATTCCATGCAATTCCTCTAATTGTAATGGGAATAATAAAAAATGTATTAACGGGGTATGTGAAACCGGGACAGATATCGTGATCGTTTCCGTGAGGGAAAGAGTGTTGATAGATGGAGTGTTTGTTACTAAGTGGGCATGTTTACATAAGTATTGTTTTAGCGATGGATCATTGAGTACTTACTCGTATTCTACCTATCATGATAACGCATGTACTGTCGGTTCTTGTTTTTAAATTAAAAAATATTCCGTATGAATTCTTTTATTGCAATGATCTCTGCTTTCCTGCTGACAAGCATTTACACACTTCAGTTTACAACTTCGAATGGTAACACTACTTCCATGAGTTCATTTCAGGGAAAGACGATACTCCTTGTTAATATCGCAACCGGGAGTAACCGGGTAGATCAATTGGGGCAACTCCAGGAACTGCAAAATCAATTTGGCGACAGTTTAGTGATACTGGGTTTTCCATCCAATAGCTTTGGAAATGAAAGCCGTTCCAATGCTGATATCAAACAATTCTGCCAGAATACCTATGGCGTGACTTTTCTATTAGCTGAAAAAAATCCGGTAACCACCGCTTCAATTCAACCCATTTATAACTGGCTAAGTAAACAATCTGAAAATGGAGAAATGAATGGAATTGTTGTTGGTGATTTCCAAAAATTCCTGATTGATAAAAATGGATCATTAGTGGGAGTTTTTTCGCCTTCCGTTTTACCAGGTGATACAAGTATTATCAAAGCAATCAGAGAGAATTAATATAGTTTTTAAAATATCGATAATGAGTAAGCCATTTTTCATAAGACCCTTGTTTTTAGGCGTATTGCTGTTGGCAGCTGGCTATATGGAAGCCCAGCGTTCTGTACCCTTATCATACAGCGGCTCGGCACCCATCAACTATATCCGCACCTATGATGCATTGGCACCGGAGGCTGATCCCAATATGCTATTGCTAAGGGTCAGCCGGGATGTACGGCAGACCACACAATACCTGGATGGACTTGGAAGACCGGTCCAAACCGTGATCAAACAGGGATCGCTGATCAGCGGCGGAACAGCTGTGGACATGGTGTCTACCAACCTCTATGATGAGTTTGGGAGACAGCAACACCAATACCTGGTATCTCCTGCTAATAATACTGGTGGCAATACCCATATCAGCGATGGATTGTTTAAGCTCAATCCATTTCAGCAGCAGGCGGCGTTTTATGATAATGCCAATCCTAATAACCCGATCAAAGGCCAGGGCGAAGACTATTTCTATGGGCAAACCAATTTTGAAGCATCTCCCCTAAATCGCGTGTTGGAGAGTTTTGCTCCCGGTGATAGTTGGGTGGGTACGTCGGGAGAACCAACGGAAGCCAATCGCCGTTCGGTAAAAGCTAAGTACTGGACGAATACGACAACAGATGTAGTGCGGATCTGGAACACGACTGATGTGGCAAACAATTTTGGTACTTATGCGAGTGCCAGCACTTATGCGGCCGGAGAGTTGTATAAGCAGGTAACGGTGGATGAACAGGGCAAGCAGGTGATCGAGTTCAAGGATAAACAAGGATTGGTTGTGTTAAAGAAAGTGCAGTTAACGGCTGCTGCCGATGATGGTACAGGTAAAGACTACACCGGCTGGCTGTGCACCTACTATATTTATGATGACCTGGGGAGACTCCGGGCCGTGATCCAACCTGAGGGAGTAAAGACCTTGGCTGCTGCAAGCTGGTCGCTGACAACTACGCTGTACGATGAACAATGTTTTCGGTATGAATACGATGCCCAGGGTCGCATGATCCGAAAAAAAGTGCCGGGTGCAGGAGAAGTATTCCTGGTATATGACGCGAGAGACCGGCTGGTGATGAGCCAGGATGCCAATCTGCGCGGCATCGGCAAATGGCTGGTAACAAAGTATGACGAGTTGAACCGGCCGGTGGAGACAGGACTGCTCACCAATAATGACGCTTTTACCACACACCTGGCGGCAGCAGCGGGTTCTGTATCCTACCCAGCCACTACAAGTGGCTATGAAGAACTGACGAAAGCATTTTATGATGATTATAGCTGGTTAGCTGCTAATGGACTGTCAACAGCCTTAAAAGACAGGAATACAGGTTCTGACTGGTATTTTATGGCGCCCAGCAATAGCAGCTTTCCCTATCCGCAAGCCGTCACGCAAAGTTTTAACACAAAGGGGATGGTGACCGGCACTAAAACAAAAGTGTTGGGTGGTTCGCAATACCTGTACAGTTTTAATTATTATGATGATAAAGGAAGAGTCATTCAAAACCTCTCTCAAAATAGCACAGGTGGCAACACGATCAATACCACCCAGTATAGTTTTTCCGGCCAGGTACTGATGAATGTGCAATACCTGGAAAATTTTGGCAGCCAGTCAGGTGCATTGAGTATCCGTACGCTTTATGAATACGATGAGTTGGGCAGGCTGCTTAGTGTTCAAAAAAAGCCCTATAATTATTACAATGGCACCTGGGTGGGTGTAGTGGAAAAAGAGATTGTACGCAACGAGTATGATGCCCTGGGTCAGTTGGCAAAAAAGAAACTGGCACCCGCGTACAATAGTAATGCAGGCCTTGAAACAGAAAAATTCGATTATAATATCCGTGGATGGATGTTGGGCATGAACCGTGACTATGCCAAAGACGGTAACAACAATAACTATTTTGGTTTTGACCTTGGTTACGATAAGGCAAACAACGGCATCATCAATAACTATATTTATTACAATCCCCAGTTCAATGGAAATATATCCGGTATGGTCTGGAAAAGTAAGGGCGACCAGGAGAAACGGAAATATGATTTTTATTATGATGCCGCTAACCGCCTGCTGCAAGCAGACTTCAACCAATACCTGTCTGGAAATTTCAATAAGTTATCCGGGGTTGACTTCAGCGTTAAAATGGGCGATGGTTTTGATGTGAACACCGCTTACGACGCGAACGGCAATATCAAACAAATGCAGCAATGGGGTTTAAAATTGAATAGTTCCTCGCAGGTAGATAATATGCGCTATACTTATATTGCCGGTAGTAACAAACTAAAAAGCGTAACCGATTTTAATAATGATCCACTGACAAAGTTGGGAGATTTTAAGACCAGTGCAACGCATCCTCAGAATACAGCCAAGTCGGCATTATTACCGGCAAGCCCGC
This sequence comes from uncultured Terrimonas sp., assembly GCA_964528095.1. GTDB lineage: Bacteria > Bacteroidota > Bacteroidia > Chitinophagales > Chitinophagaceae > CAZGSG01. The sequence goes on along the minus strand of CAZGSG010000178.1, from coordinate 2,827 downwards.
AGGGTTCCTTCGACGCGATCACTGATTATTCTTATGATGTCAATGGCAACCTGAACCTGGATAATAACAAAGCCATTAGCAGCATCACTTATAATCACCTGAACCTGCCCTCGGTAATCACGGTCACCGGTAAAGGCACGATCACTTATACCTATGATGCGGCGGGTAATAAACTAAAGAAGGTAACGGTAGATAATACGGTGACCCCATCTGTAACCACCACCACCTTATACATTGGAGGGGCAGTGTATGAAAATGAAGTATTGCAGTTCATCGGGCATGAAGAAGGTCGGATGCGGTTTCGACCCTCCGATAATACCTTCCAGTTTGATTACATGTTGAAAGATCACCTGGGGAATGTGCGGGCAGTGCTGACAGAAGAACAACAAACAGATGCATATCCTGCTGCCACGATGGAAACCGCCAATGCAGCAACAGAAGAAGCTTATTACAGCAATCTTTCTTCTACGCGGGTGAATCCACCTTCCGGCTATCCCGCCAATACGCCTGCAGGTAATGCAAAAGTGGCGAAGGTTAATGGCTCAGGCAATAAGATCGGTCCGGCTATCATTCTAAAGGTAATGGCCGGTGATAAGTTTAACTTGCAAGTCAATAGTTTCTATAAAACTGGCGGTAGTTCCCCGGGTTTACCGGTTGATGGTGCGACAGACCTGGTGACTGCGATATCGGGAAGCATGGCGGCTGCTTCCGGCGGTAAGGCGACAGCACTGCAATTGGCATCTCTCCCCAATTTCAGCGACCTGATCGGTTTTTTTATGGATCAGCAAAAAATATACAGCAACAATCTTAAGCCAACCGCCTATGTGTCCTGGATCGCTTTTGATGAACAATTCAACTATGAATACCAGAGTAGCGGTTTTGAGCAGGTAGGAAATAATGAAGAATACAAGACGCATTTAAGGGAAGGATTAACAATGACAAAGAGTGGATATTTGTATATTTATGTAAGTAATGAGACGCCGAATATTGATGTGTTCTTTGATAATTTGCAGGTGACGCATGTAAGAGGTTCTATTCTCGAGGAGACGCATTATTATCCGTTTGGGTTGACGATGGCGGGGATAAGTAATCATGCGTTGGCATTTGGTTATCCGGATAATAAGAAGAAATATCAAGGTTACGAATCCAATAAGGATTTCGATTTAAACACTTATGAAACCTTTTACAGAACACACGATCCACAAATTGGCCGTTGGTGGCAAATAGACCCCAAGCCAGAATCAGCCCTTCAGTATAGCCCTTATGTATCGATGAATAATAATCCGATCAGTTTAACAGATTTTTTAGGGGACATTGTTGAATACGAAAGAGGAGAAGGGGTAAGCCGAAAAGAGTTTAGGCGGTTTAAAAGAGAGATTCGACAGATGAGCAGAAATTCTGAGTCCTTTAGAAAGGCTTTTAAAGAGTTTAAGAAAAGCGATAGGGTATTTGCTTTTCGAGCAATGAATCACGATAATGGTGGAAGGTCAGAAGACTATAATAAGGAAACAAACAGACAAAATATTAATATTGGAATTCATACAAAATTCCCTGAAAATCCAACTGAAAAATCAGGTAGAATATCAACGGTAGCGCATGAAACCGGTCATGCATGGCTTAAGTTTCACGGAAAACAGGTTGCTGCCCCCGATATCTCGGATTATACCAATTCTAGCAACACTGTCGTTCAGGCAACCATGAGGATGAATGATTTTAAGAGAGAGCACGCCAGTGCTCATAATGAGAATGAAGGGAGAGCATCACACTTTCAGAATATTGTGACTTCGGAGTTAGTTAACTCGGGGAATAGAAATTTTTCATCATTGAATCTTGCAGAGTTCTATTTTGGTGGTGAAAAAGTGACTTCAGTTCCCGGCCAACTACCTCTTAGTGTAGATGATCAATGGTCAATGCCATTGTTAGGCCCTCCCAGAACTAAAGATTATTATTTTAAAACTAAATTTAATATCAATGATGAGTTCTAAGAACATTTTTCTTTTTTTATTGATGTCAATTATTTTTCATTTGAGCGTATTGTCACAGCGATGTGCCATGCATGAAGTTCCTTACATAGCAACAGGGCTCAATGATTCTGTTGGAATGAAAATGGTATATGACAGCATATCTAATGACATGTCTGGCAATTCAACTTTTCTATTGATTAACTCTTATGGTCAAGTTCGAAAGAGGAAAGCGTACGTGATAAGTGTTGACAGCATTGGTTCCATAATATGTGGTTATGAAATGATTGAAGACATTTCAGGTATTGTATATAAGAAAACTGTCATTAATCGCCATTATAAATTACCGCCATCAGATACTTTACGAAGGGTATTACTCGTCGGTTCGTCTTCTATTGCTGAGGCTCATATGAACTCCATATTACTTATTTCAAACAGAAAAAAGGGAGTTAGATTAGAATATCAGGATTTAGATGGTGACGGACACAGTTGTATAAGAAAATCTACTGCTCCGTCCTTGATGAAATATGCGGTGGAGATCTTAGAAGATATTTTTAAGAAGTCATTAAGGTCTTCGGTAAATTAGTACTGTTGAATGAAATAAGGAGGTGCGATGACTTTTGGACTGAGCATTGAGCTAATGTTAACATAAGTTGGTATGAGTAAGTATTGGCCCGTTAAGGAATTTTCAACCACTCTCCGGAGTGGTTCTTTTATGTCTAAAACCTAAGGAATATGAAATATAGGCATTGCGGGGTGCGCTTTCGGCAATAAACAGAAGAAATCCCATCGCGGATCTGGCGAATAGACAACCTTCTATTTTATTAAATGTTCGCCAGCCGACCCCGATGTATAGTACCATACAT
>CAZGSG010000177.1:0-11934 GCA_964528095.1 uncultured Terrimonas sp. | reverse complement strand
TATCCCGGCAGGTACTGGCATTATCTATACTATGCCAAAATTATTCACTAAAAAGCTGATTGGTTGTAGTAATAGTCATACAGAAGCCTGAATTTGTGCATATTCCTGTTACACAAAGACCCTGTTCGTAATATGAAGAAAGTAACCGCTTTTGCCAGTATGCTATTGTTGAGCACAATAGCGATCGCACAAAAAACAAAACCAGCTATCCAGCCTAATATTGTATTTATACTGGCGGATGATCTGGGTTATGGCGATCTGCATTGCTTTAACCCGGCCGGTAAAATAAAAACGCCGCATTCGGACGCGTTGGCAGCACAGGGCATGACTTTTACCAATGCGCATTCATCATCTGCGGTTTGCACTCCATCCAGGTACAGCCTGTTAACCGGTCGCTATGCCTGGCGTACCCGGCTCAAAAGCGGGGTTTTGCATGGGTATGATAAGCCCTTAATAGACAGTGGAAGGGTAACTATTGCCAATATCTTACAGCAGAAAGGGTATAATACCGCATGTATTGGTAAATGGCATCTTGGGCTAGGCTGGAAATTTAAAAATGATACTACAAAGACAGATGTTGATTATACACAGCCAATTGCTGACGGCCCTAATAGCCTAGGGTTCGATTATTTTTATGGAATTGCAGCATCACTGGATATGCCGCCTTACATCTATATAGAAAATGATCATACAGTAGGGCAGGCTACGGTTACAAAAAAATGGGGCCGGGCCGGCGCTGCAGAAAAAGATTTTGAAGCCGAGAATTGTGTAAGCGATTTTACCAGTAAAGCAATCGGTTATATTAAAAAACAATCTGCTAAAAAACAACCCTTTTTTCTTTACCTGCCTTTGCCGTCGCCCCACACACCTATTTTACCCAATAAACAGTTTATAAATAAAAGCGGAGTAACAGCTTACGGCGATTATGTGCAGGAAACCGATTGGGTTGTAGGTGAAATTATGAAAGCGGTAAACACGGCGGGTATTACAGAAAATACCCTGATCATTTTTACCAGTGACAACGGGTTTGCACCCTATGTACTGAAAACAATGGATGTTGAAGCGCTGGGTCATATGCCAAGCGCTGATTTCAGAGGGTATAAATCTGATATATGGGAGGGTGGTCACCGGGTGCCGTTTATTGCACGCTGGCCGGCTATGATCAAGCCCGCTAGCAGTTGCGATAAAATCATATGCCTGAGTGATTTTATGGCTACCGCCGCGGCCATCAACCAGGCTGCATTGCCGGCCAATACAGCAGAAGACAGTTACAATATTTTACCTTACTTCTCCGGTAGTAAAGAGGATATCCGGGAGGCTACAGTACATCATTCTATTGGCGGATCATTTGGTATTACGCAGGGAAAATGGAAACTGGAATTATCACCGGGAAGTGGTGGCTGGACTGCACCCCGCAATGAAGATGCTGTTAAAAAAGGATTGCCGGAAGTACAACTATACGATCTTTCTACAGATAGTAAAGAAGAAAAGAATGTACAGGCAGAACACCCGGATGTGGTAAAGTGTTTGACTGCATTATTGGAAAAGTATAAAGAAGAGGGGAGAAGTGTAAAGCGGTAGAATGAATAATAGCCCATTATTTATTTGTTTCAGTTACAATTTCATTACAAATCCATTGAGCCCAACTTTATTGAATAAAGAAAGCACAGGTTGGAATCCTAAACGCGTAACGAGTGCTATCATTTAAATAGATAGTTGCTTTTTAAGTGTTTTAAGAAGTTTCCCTGCAAATTCGGGCTGTTTTATGCCAGGCGATCCGCCTGTCATCAGATGCTGATTTCGGTCTTTATTCAGCCGCAATCAGTTTTGCCTCGAAATGTATTCTGACGGCGTAATACCATACTGTTCTTTAAAACATGTCCGAGTATTAAAAAAACTATTCGCTGAAATAATCGCAAAACATGAAGAAGGGTGAACGGATGACCGGCTTTATAGCTCACTGATGGTAGTTATGCTTGGTTTTGTTGTATTTAATGTAAAAAAATAGTTCCCAGAGAAATAAAAAATTAATATATAAAGATGGACAAATTATTCAATCAGCAGGCTCAGATATTTTGTTCGAACCGGAGATCGACTTATACATAATTTATACTTTTTCTATCGTAATGATCAATCCCGTGGTATCGTTATAATGATTCTTATTGGACCCATATCCAACTGCGAAAGTAATCAGATCGCCCGGACCAAGTTGTAGTGTATCTTCATAGCTGCATGATGGACGGTTTCCTGTAATAGGGTTGTAGCGTTGATCTCCGCCATATCCTTCAATATAATCATTGAATATAGCCAGATCATTCTTCAATACATGCACATCCGTGGTTGACAATCCAATATGGACGCCTTCGAATATTACTTTGATCCGATAACTTCCGGCCGCCGGCGGTTTAAAACGAAGCATACTGAACTGCCCTGTATTCGAGCCTTCCATAGCGATCTGGAAGCCTCTCAAAGCCCACCTTCCGCTCTTGTCGATTTGTAACTCTGCGCTTCGATTCTGGCCTGTATAAGGATAATAGCCAGCTACATCTGAAGATGGATGCCATAATGCTATTTGCGGGGCATTATCTGAATAATCGGATCTCCTGAAATCAGCTATCTTCAGAAAACTGTCAATGGTGTATCCTATCTCCCAAACTGATGAGGGATTTTGAGAAAATGATAGTCGTTCAACGGTAAATATTTCCTCTGCCGGTTTATCCCGGTTACAGGAGCTGATCACTCCTAATATACTCAACACTAATAATTGATGAAAAAAACGTCTCATGATAATGGCGCATTTTATGATTCGAAGCTTATTAAGTTTTTTCCAAATTTGTTCAATGACTTTGCCTAACTAGTTTTATACATATAGTGTACCAACTTATAATTTGTCGGATCAAGACCACTTTGCCGGAAATACCCGCATAAGGTGCCGAACTGTGCCTGTCACCCAATGACCGGAAGGTATGACACTTACCTGTCAGAAACGCCAGTTACAGAAATAGTGCTTAATACCAGGCCCGGATCCGGGAAATATATCCTAACAATTTTCTCACCGGTAATACTGCTTTTATACATTGTCTCACCGGTTGCATAGCCTCTTAAAATATTAACAGCCCAGGCTTTTGATTCAGCAGGGGTAGCGATGCTTACAAATACCGGACTGCTGCCGTCAACCCCAATGGCATATCTTAATTTCATTCCACTGTATAATGGAAAGTTGGGCAAACATTGTACAGTGATCTTATTCTCACCAATTGAAACAGGCAGTTTATACTCTACATAAGGTGCTTTTGTAATACTTGTGTCGGTATATGTAGTGAGGTCCATCGGCCACACGGTTACAGCTGTTTTGCCGATACCCAGTCCTTCAATTATTTTTAAGTTATCATTATTGCTTTTTTTTACAAAACCTGCTGCTGCAATACTGTGTGCATTAACTGTACTGTCCCATACAGAATAAGCAGTTTGTTTAATCATATCAGGCGTTGCCACCGGCGGCATATTGAAAATCTTAAGATCCCGTGGATGATAGCTCATCATGCCATTCCATTTACCATTAGCGATACCGGTGTTGTATTTTTCCGTAAGCAATTGTATGTTTTCAAAGGCTGTCTTTGCTTTTGCTGAAAACAATAATGCTTCCTGTTTGCCGGCGGCAGCGAGCATGAGACTTTTACGGGCATACAGGATTTTTTCATTCATATTACAAGCCGCTTCTACGGGATACCAGACCAATTGGTAATAGGCATCTTGTAAACGGGCAGGTATGGTCTGCGCCAGTTTTTTTACTTCAGCAACCAGGCCCTGGTAATCGGCAAGACGCGCAACAGACGCTGCATCTGTAAAAACAAGCCGGTCAAGATGTTCAGGTTTGCCCGATGCTGCGAGCCGGTAAAATCTCTCTTTTATATTACCAATGTTTTTACCAAAAGCTTTACCAAAGGTAGCTGCTGCCCAGTGCTCGGGGTATAACTGGGCTTTTTCGGGCGTCCATGCATTCACATCCCATGCCAGGTCCATACCAAACATCAATTCCATTTCTCCTGGCTTAATATCTCCCACATTATAGATCCAAAGTCTTCTGGCCTGCAAGGCCCAGGCCTTGCTAAGTTCATAACTGATAAGCATGGGTGATATGCTGGAGAGCCATAAATAATCCTGTGGTGCCCCCCAGTAAGACAAATGGTAATAGACTCCGCTGCCACCGCTTCTTTTTTGTTCTGCGGGATTGGAAAGCTGGCGTACATAACCATGATTGTCATCGGCCCAGGCCAACGTAATATCATCAGGCAGGTCCATACCCAGCCGGTAAAGATCAAGTACTTCTTTATAAGGGCAGAATAGCTGTGGTATATCTGCAACTGGTTTGCCCAGGCTACTATATAACATTTCCCGTTGGTTGCGGATCACCGTTTCCAGCAGTTTCTTTTTTTCTTCTTTGGAATTAGGCCCAGGCATACTGCCATCATGTATACCACGCATACCGACTGTATAAACCGCCGGGTTGTTTTGAGATTGTTTTACACGGTCATTCCAATAATGGTCTATCTGTTCTTTATTTAAATCATAGCGCCATTCACCAGGCGTAATGCCATATTCATGTTTAAAATTATCGGTCCATTCAAATACGTTGTTTCTCAGCAATGGTTCGCAATGGCTTGCACCAAGCACAATATTATATTTACGTGCCAGCACAGGGTTTTCAGGGTAACACCAAAATGCTTTTGTACAGGGGTGCATGGCTGGCCAGAGGTAGTTTGCCTTTATCCGCAACATTAACTCAAACACTTTTTCATAAGTCCTGGGTCCAATATCTTTAATAGTGGTATCCATGTTTTTGGCAGCCCAGGGTTGAAGTCCCCAATCTTCATCATTTATGAATATGCCACGATACTGAACAGAAGGAGGGCCAACAATATTTTTCCCAGGTGTGACATAAAGGGTTTTATGTTGTTCCGGTAAAACATCTGCCCAGTATACAAGTGGCGACACCCCGATAAGCTTTGAAAGTTCAAACACGCCAAAAGCGGTACCCCGGGGATCGCTTCCAAAAATTACGAGTGCCTGCTTTACATCCTTCCACGGATTGTTTACTACGGACAGGCAAAAGGTTTCCCATTTCCCTTTTATATTATTCGCGGGTATCAGTTTTTTTTCTGCCAGCTCATCGATCAATTTTGATTTCCCTAAAGTGCCAATTACAATTGGATAGCCATTTGCGGCGTAGGATACACCGGATTTTAATTGAAGGCCTGATACCAGTTGTATATCCTTTCTTAGTGCTTCAATGACAATGCCTACTACTTCAGCGTCATTTAAGTCATGAATAATGAGCGATGGCTTGTTCCTATCGGCAAGTGGAAAACCAGTTGGTATGGCATTGAATACCACTCCCAACGGCTTTTCATCAGCATAAGCGTTCAGGTAACCGGTGGTTGCCACAAAGAAAAAAAAGGCTGAGAATATTTTTAGTCTAAACGGCTTGTTATGCTGGTATCTGTACGGCATATTCAGTATTCAGGTTAGAAAAAGGACACATGTCTTTGAGTATGCTAATATATACAGATTTTGAAAATAGTAACCGATTACAAACTTAATTCTCAAACGAAATGGAATTAGACATGACTGTGGACAGGACATTTTCCGGGGATTTTAAAAAGAAGTTACTATAAGACCGGAGTTAAAACGGATAATTCGAGAAATATGATTGCTGTTGCGATTTTTTTAAGAAGTACGCTGATGGAACTCTTTTGGTCACGCAGGCAATTGGGGTTACTGATTTTAGTATGATTAGCGATAAACACTTTTATTTGCTCAGAAATTATGAATCAATGTCAAACCAGCTCCCCCGGGCTGATAATAAGGTGCTACTATTGTATACACAGGCCGGTTTTTAAAAAGAACTTTTTTAATAGAAGGATACATCCAATAGATTGCTTTTGTAGAAAGTATCCCAATACCAGCTCCTGGAAGCAGGTCGCGGAACCAATGCTTGTTATTATACATTCTTAAATAGGCCGTGACTGTGGCAGCTGCATACCCACCCACTCCATACCATGGAGATACATCTTTGTATTCCTGACGCAAAAATTCTGCGGCAACAAAGGCCGTAGCCGTATGACCGGAAGGAAAGGCATTCGTGCCAAAACCATCAGGTCTTTGTATCCGGGTAATTTTTTTAAGAGATTGCACAGTTATTCCCATTACCACATTAGACATGAGATAGATCATAGACTTGTCCCTGAAATTGTTTTTTCCTTTTATGCCCAAAGCATTCAGGCCATATACTGCAAAGGCAGGGGCATATTGAAGATAGTTGTCGACAGTTATGGGTTTGTGAGGATCCTCTGTCCATATTTCATTTTTGATACTGTTATCCAATTTTAACAAACCATCATTTTCGAGTGATACGAAACCGTAAGTGATCATGGCTGCGGGGACGATCACCGATCTCAACCGTTTTCTGTTTTCACTCATTTTTGCCATGGTCTGCTGCAAGGTATAGCTAGGCCGATAGCCTATGGTATCATTACTGGCGACCGTATTGCGAAACTCTTCCTGGGCATTGACTGTCATTGCGGAAAAGATAACCAGCGAAAGAAACAAATACTTATGCATACTGTATGGTATTAGTCGATTTTATCGCGGATAGATGTTACGAAAACCTGTTTTTAAGGATGCTGATTTTATGGACAATCCGCCCGGGTCCCTATAAGTAAACATGGAATAAACTGCTTAGCTAGCAAGGTTACTTGCCAACTCTGAATGAATACCGAATATTAGCAATTCTCCTGGAATAGTATAAGGTGTCGACTTCTTCGCTTTCAACCGGCTTTGAGCTCTTCGGTAAAAAGGGTAAGAGTAATGAAGCTGGCAGGATGTGCCGGCGCATCAATCTTATAAATCTGCAGGGGCTTACAATTAATAATAGTTAACGCGTCGGAAACAGTATTGTCATTCAAACTGGCGCACGTTTCTTTAGTATGGAGGATAAATTCGGGAACAGCCTGGGTTTGTCTTAAATCTTCTGCCAACGAATTTCTGTCAGAAAAAAACATTTTTTGCCGTTGGTTTTCCTAATGTCAAAAGAACAGCCGCTGATACATTTGTGAAAATGCATACACATATCTGTATCGCAATGACTAATACCTGTCATTAAAGCTGCATACAATCGAATATAACAAAGCTCTTTGTTGAAAAAATCAAGAATGCCAGGAGGAATTTAATCAGTAGTTGAATCTGTCTGGGGCATAAAAAAAGGACCGCAAAGCGGCCCTTTAAAAATTTAACCTGCAAACTTGATTGACTTTCATCAAACAGCGGCATCGCAGGATGACAGGACAAATTTATTAAAAAATAACAGATTAAAAAAAAAAATTTAAAAATGTATGACGAATTCACCAAAGTCCTCTCAAGGCCCCGGCTGGAAAAGTACAAAGTGGCCTGTCAGCAAAACATGCGCAAAGCATTGAAACTCTATAGGGCTAATATCCGTATATCACAGCAGTTTTATGCAATCATCGGTATTTTCGAGGTCGCGTTACGAAATGCAATTGACCTGCATTTTACCGGTTTAAAAGGGGCGGAATGGTTGGCGAAGGCAATCGAACCCGGAACCGGATACCTTGATAATCCCGGTTGTGAGAATTCGTACCATAATGTTCAGGAAAGCATACAGAAACTTGGCACACGATATACGCATGATGCGCTGCTTTCTTCACTAACCTTTGGATTCTGGACTTACCAATTTGGCAAATTTGAATTTCCCGCATCGGGGAATACGCTCCTGACGATCTTTGTGAACCGGCCTGCCGGAATGAAACAAAAGGATATTCTTGGATGTCTTTTAAAAGTAAACCTGTTTAGAAATAGAATTGCACATCATGAGCCCCTTTGTTTCGATCAACAAACAGGTCATATATCTACGGCACTTGTATTAAAGCGTTATGCACTAATTAAGGATCTTTTGCACTGGTTAGGGTATGATACCGAAAAACTCTTTTATGGAATTGATGGTGTTATCAAAGAAGTCAGATTTATCAATAGGTTATAAAAATAACCCACGATTGACATGGCACCATCCAGAACATTTGTTTGCCCAAATCCACCGCTTGTTGATTCCATAGAGGTAACATCCAATTCATCTCGTACATTTATTCATGAGCAATCCATTGGGGTTAACACCCGGACAAAGATATAAAGTGGTCAGGCCATTCACCGATTATGACCGAAACGTACACGAAACTGGTCAGATCTGGACCTTTGTAGAAACAAATTTCCTGCCTTATGATGATGGGCTTACTGTGCACCTGACCCTTGACGACAATCCCAACGTTCTATTATTCCGACTCCAATGGCGACAGGAAGAGCAGGCGGATATCATTGAGCATTTTTTGGATTATGTAGAGGCTTGCGAATGATAACCAATACTTGTTTATTGTACTAACTACAGCAGTTTGCTGTCTACACATTTTTTTTATGCGTATCAGGCTACCAGCCTCTTATATTTTCAGTTTCCTGTTGTTATTGCTTGTGATGCTGGAACTGCATGAGACAATTCACATAGTTGTGGGCCGGCTCATTTGCGGTTGCTGGGGCACCCGCGACTTTAATGTATGGGCTTTGTGCGATGGCTGTGAGCAAACTCATTCGTTATACTGGCTGGCTACATTGGCCGGACCGCTATTCTCTTTCGGTCTGATGTGGTTTGGAATGTACTTGCTTTATTCTGTTAATATACGGGCAAGGGCGTTTGGATTCTCGCTGATCTTCTCTAATATTCCTTTTGGACGAATAAGCCAGGTGATGATGGGAAGCGGAGATGAAATGACGGTGACAAGACGGCTTTTAAAAAATGATCTTAGCCGGCCGGAGATGATCTGGACCTGCACGATCATTGTACTGATATTAGGATTGCCTCCGGTCATAAAGGCAGGCCTTAGTCTGAACAACAAGAGAAGATGGCTGTATATTACCGGCTTTCTTATACTGCCGCTCGTATTCTTGCTGGGCTACGTATTAACAGCGCTGAACGCATTACTGAAGAATGGATTTCTATCACAGAACTTTGTAATGAACACAGCTTTGCTAATCACTCTTCATTCGAGCATTGCATTGATCTTGTTGTTATTCTTTTTTAAATATCTTTTTGCTATTGTGAGACCGGAGGGTAAGAAGATAAAAAGCTAGAACGATCCATCTCAGGAAAATACCCGGAAAGCAACTTAATCCAGTTCGTACATATCTTTTGCTAATCTGAATGTATTGCAATGCGCCTCAGTGATCGTTTTAATATCTGCTGAATAGCCTCCACCCATTGCAACTACGCAGGGTATAGATCGGCTTTTCAGTCGCGAAAACACCTCAATATCTCTTTGCCTGCATCCATTAAGGGTTACTTTTAGCTTCCCCATTTTATCTGTTTCAAGTATATCTGCTCCCGCAAGGAAAAATACCAGCTCGGGCTGTAATTTCGGAAGCAGTTTATCCAGTGCGGTTGTCAGCAGGTCCAGGTATTCCTCATTTTTAGTACCATCTTTTAATCCGATATCCCAGTCACTTTTTTCTTTGTGAAAAGGATAGTTATGTTCTCCATGCATGCTGAACGTATATACCCTTTTTTCATGGCTGAATAAACGGGCTGTGCCATTGCCCTGGTGTACATCCAGGTCAATGATCAGTATACGGTTTATAAGCTTTTGCTGTAATAAATAATTTGAAGCGATAGCAAAATCATTCAACAGACAAAAACCTTCGCCATGATCTGCAAAAGCATGATGGGTACCGCCGGCTACATTCAGGGCTACGCCGTTTTGCATGGCTGCATAACAACAATCAAGCGTGCCCTGGGTAATGATGAATTCTCTTTCTATAAGTTCGCGCGACTGCGGAAAGCCGATATGCCGCTGCTCTTTTACACTCAGTTTCAGGGTCTTTAATTTCTCAATATACGCAGCAGTATGTGTTAATAAGACGGTTTCATCCCGACAGATAGAAGGCGCAAAAAGATTATGCTCACCGATAGTGCCCTCATGCAATAGTTGCCCCGGTATCAACTCATACTTTAGCATTGGGAACCGGTGTCCTTCAGGTAAGGGATGCGCATAGATAGGGTCATAAGCGATGTGCAAAGATTTATTGGGCATAGTGGCTTACAAAGGTAAATGGTTTTATGCCCAGGTTTGAGGGAGAGTATGGACGCCGATACATTGTAATAGCTGAATTGCAGTAAGAAGCTGCTGCTCATAACTGCTCCGGGGAAGAAGAACAATACTCCCGGTACCGATATTTATACAGTCTTATGTATAGAGAATAATTTATCTCACAAAAGATGCTCTTTTAAGAGCTGTTCCAGTTGTTGCATATCGCTTCCGGTTTTTAAAAGGATCTTTCCTTTTTTGTCTATCAAAATTTTTGTCGGGTAGGAGTCTATCGAAAACCGTTCTACGAGGTTCACCCTGTTTTTTTCTATCGCATCACTATTAAGAATATTGATCCAGGGCAGCTCATCCTTTTGTATCGCTTTGATCCAATTCTCTTTTCCTCTCTCTCCTTTTTCATGAGCAATGCCAATTATTTCAAAGCCCTTGTCTTTATATGTATCGTATAACTGTTTAAGATGGGGATTGGCTTGGCGGCAGGGAATACACCAGGAGCCCCAGAAATCAAGCAATATAACTTTGCCTCTGTACGCCTCCAGGTTAATTATACTGTCTTTACCTATTACCATAAAATTTTTTACAGTACTGCCAATTGCTGATCCTTTTAAATCAGTCAACTTTTCCTGTATGGCAATACCATATACGCTTTTGCGTGTGTCGGCTTTAAAACGGGAAAAATATTTCTCCAGTGAACGTTCATCTTCTATAAATGGCAATTGCTCATAAACATAAAATGCAGTCAATATTGAGTTAGGGTATTGTTCTGCCAGTTGACTATAAGCAAACTGGTTTTTTCTTTCCAGTTCGCCGCGATCCCTTTCGTTCGTATAAAAGCCCGCTGTATCACCTTTATTCTTTAATGCAAAGCCAGTTGCCAGCAGCTCTCTTTCTTTTAGCAGGTTCTTGCTGTTTGTAATAGTATACCCTGTTTGAAGTTCATTGTTAATACCGCCGGCAATGCGCGCTATCGGCCAGTCGGCATAATTACCTGTTATATTTATATCTTTTCCCGGCTCGATAAAAAAAAGGATTTGTAAGGCAGGTATGAGAAAATCATGCTCCTTGTCCAGTATTTTTTTTGCAGGATCCCGTGTTACTAATCTTGCAGCAACTATTTGAGTGACGCTGATCGAAAATTCAAATTTCCCATTAACAACGACAGCCGAATCCCTGGTGATGCTACTTCCTTTGTGAATATTGAGGTATATTTTAGATGGATAAAATCCATTGATAGTACCCCTTACCCGGGTTGACTGCGCTCCTGATAAGATACAACCAAGACAGGCACCTAGTAAAAGCAATAAATTCTTCATGCGAATAGTTGAATCACAATGTACGTAATACTTCGTACATTATAAAATACAGCGGAATTCGCAGATCAAAACAAAGAATGTTGAGATCAATTTCAGCCTGAAGCGGATCAGACAAGCATGAAACAGTTTGGCTGTGATTGCGCTGAAATCCTAAAACCGTTATACTTACAATATAGTTACCGGGGGGCTTTTAAATATCAGTTTTATCGACAAAAACTGAATGAAGCAACTGTTGTAGTGTTTGTAATAATGAATTGATAAAATAAAAAATGTACTGTCTATTTTCGATAAAACGTCGTATCCATCAACGCCAGTAAATGGTCAATGGAGGGTTCGCCATTTAATCCACTGTTACCCTGCAATGCCTGTAGTGCACTTCCACGTATTATTGGTACCGTCGGACCAGGGTATCCGCTTCGGGAAAGTAGTTCACGGGTCTCCATCTCTACTAGCTGCAA
>CAZGSG010000176.1:0-11975 GCA_964528095.1 uncultured Terrimonas sp. | reverse complement strand
ATATCCTGCCAGCAAAACAATTGTCGCGATGAGCATGGACTGTATCAGCTCCGATCGTTTATACCATCTGTCGTAGAGTCCCGCGTAATAAGCCGTTACCAGGAAAAACAGGGTAAAAGAAGGAATAGCGGTCCATAATAATGATTTTTCATAGCGTGTATCGGGACGTATATAACTATTCCAAACCTCTTTCAGTACCCAAAAGGATAACATGATAAGTCCTGCATCTATCAACGGAAGCCCAAACCGGCGTATAAAATTTGCAGTAGCTGTAAAGCCGGCTCTCAACCATATGGCAAGATGGATCAAAAAATTAAAAATGCCCGCCTTGCTTCCGCCATAGTGCTTCCGTACAAAAGTGCTCATGGCATTATAGAACATCCTCACATAATTCAGACTTCCCTTGGCCGTGCTTTCTCCTTTGAAGTGAATGATAGAGCTGCCAGCAAAATAATAATTTTTATAGCCTGCTTTCTGGATCCGGTAACTAAGATCAACATCCTCGCCATACATAAAGAAGATCTCATCAAAGCCGCCGGTTTTATCCAGCACTTCTTTCCTGATCATCATAAAGGCGCCGGCAAGCACATCCACTTCATGCGATTGGTTTTCGTCGAGGTAGCCAAGATGATAGTTGGAAAAAATCCTTGATTTTGGAAACAGGCGGGCTAACCCTGCGAGTTTGTACAGGGATGTCATTGGTTCCGGGAAAGATCGTTTGGACTCTTTCAAAAACTTTCCACTTCCATCCAGCATGCGGATGCCAATAGCTCCGGCTTCGGGATGAGATTCAAAGAATTCAATACTACGGGTAAAACAGTCTTCCGGAACAATCGTATCGGGGTTTAAAAAAAGGATTTTTTCACCGCTTGCCAGCGCAAGGCCCTGGTTACAGGCACGGCCGAATCCCGTGTTTTCCTTATTCAATATAAATTGTACAAAAGGAAATGCTGGTTGCAGGTATGCCACGCTGTCATCAGATGAGTTGTTGTCAATAACGATTACTTCAGCCGATAAGCCTTTTATCGCTTTATGTACTGAAAACAGGCACTGCTCCAGGAAATGCTTTACATTGTAATTGACTATAATAACGGATAGGTCCACCAATTGATTTTTTTATCGAATTCTACAAAGAAAGAAAAAGCAAGCCGAACATCCATTATTCTTCACTGTTATCTGTAAATAGAACGCTTTTTTTATTAATCGTTTCTTTTGGCAAATAAAAAAAGGGGGGTATAGTCCTCTTTGGCGGGGTTTTTACCGATCAGAGCAACTAGTATTACAGATAAGGCAAACTTACCGGTATCCGTTAGTTCGGATATCTGGCCGTTATAGCCAAAAAAATTTCTAAACCCAGAATATGTGGTAAGCAACAAAAAGATAGCATTCACATCTTATCGGAGTTTGCCGATCTGCCTCGTCAATCTTATTTTTTGATGGCTTAGATCAAGGCCATCGTTCATTGGTATCCTGCTTATTTTTATTATTGATCCTCATTTTTTTTAATAGTACCCGGCTATGCCATCAAAATATTGAATACATCTTTTTCATTTTTATTGGTCAAACATTTCACTCCTGAATAAACATGTAATGAATTTCTTCTGATACATGCTTTCATATTTCTTTAAGAGTAAAAATTAATCGAATCAATAGGGAACAACGATTTTGTTTGAATACGTTGTCTCAATTAATAAGAAACTCATTGCTTCCATTTTAATTTCCAGGAGATAATCAGATAACTCTCGCCAGCATAAAAAATTTATATAAAAACAATAAAACGGATCTCTTTTATAACATTATCCGATTGTAGCTCTTGTTTGATAAGTGGTATCACTTAACAAACACTAGGTACAAATCAATACATACATCAATAAGTCACCGTTATCCTTTTCAAATTTTAAAAACTTTATATCTTTATGCGACTTGATACTAGTATAGATATACTTTAAAAAGTTTGTCGAAACTTAAGCCCAATTAATATGAAAACTTATCTCAGACCTGTTTTGGCTGGTCTGTATTTATCCTTCCATCATAATTGTCCCAGCGGTTCCTCCCGCTTTGCATACTCGCTAGTTCCTCAGTATTCAACCCAACTTTCGATGGAAACACTTCAGTACATACTTGTGTACAGATGCCCTACTTCATTCGGTTCTCTACTTAATTATTCTTTTAATTGACGTATATGAAAACAAACATTTACACTTCATTTTTTTTTATCCTGTTAATGTTTAGCATAGGAAGACAGGCCACAGCTCAGACCAATCTTGCACTGGGCAAGCCGGTATTATCTTCTTCTAATTTTAATGCTGGACTTTTTCCCAATTCCAATCTTACCGATGGAAACTTTAACACTTTTGCGCACACTAACAATTTGCTGGCGCCTCCTTTAGGCGAATGGTTTCAGATAGACCTGGGCGCTGATTATTTTATTGACCGGGTGACGATTGGATGCAGACCCGGCAGCGCCAATCGTCTCCGTCGTTTTATGCTCGTAACCTGGCCCTCGGCCGTGGGTACAAGCCAGGGAGATAATCCAAGCGCTTATACCAGCCAGGCCCGGTATAATCGAATTGTATATACGGACCCGACCGGCTCCACTCCTTTTGGCGCTACCGGGGCCAACCCCAATATTCCCGGAATTGCAGGGCAGAATCTGGGACCAGTTATTCCAGGCAATGTCTTAAATCTGAATATCGGCCAGCATAAAGCACGGCATATTTTTTTGCTCAATTTGCAGGATGATTACCTTGATCCTACCGAATTGCAGGTCTTTGCGGGACCACCGCCTGTACGGGCCATTACGAATGGGGGATTTGAAACCGGCGTAGTCACTGCGACTGTCGGTTATGCCCGTGAAGGAGCGATCCCTGGCTGGAGTACCACCGAGATGGTTGCTATGAGCGGAATGGATCCCTCGACCCCCACAGATGGAAGCTTTTTGGAGATCTGGAGATCTGGATTTAATGGAGTGCCTGCCTTTGAAGGCAGTTATTTTGCAGAATTGAATGCATTCACCAACGGTATGGTAGTACAACAACCAATTTGTGTTTTACCGGGCGAAACATTCGGCTTTTCATTTGCACACCGTGGTCGTGATGGGGTAGACGTGATGCGTCTTTCGATCGACGATATTGATGTCGCGGAGTTCAGCGACAATAATGCACAGGCGGGCACGCATACGGCCTCCGTACTTACACCTGCCACCACTACGGTTTCAGGAACCCATCCTACCAATGCTGCTGGCTGGACACAATATAGCGGCACCTGGACCAATACCAGCGGCGTCAGTAAGGTGGTTACTTTCGGATACAGGGCTGTAAGTTCGTTCGGAGGTTCTCTCGGCAGCGGCAATTTTCTCGATGCGGTAACAATTACTTCCTTAAGTACGATGGTCACACTCAACCAGGGTTCAGGCACTGGTCCCGAATCGATCGCCACAGCCAATCTTCCCAAACTATATCTCACCGGGGAGTTGGCTACGCCCAGTACAGTAGAACTCAATATCACGGGCGGCACAGCTACCCGCGGCACCGACTATATAACACCCACAGCACCCAGCGGTCTGATCATCGTTAACATACCTGCCGGTTTTTATGATGGTACCAACGCCACGGCCATCAGCCTGGCACCTTATATACAAGTGGTGGCGGATCTTGTGCCTGCTGAAGCGGATGAAACCATCCTAATGACGATACAAAATCCATCTTCGATATCTTTACAGATAGCGGATGCCAATTCCTGTGGACCCGCTATACTCAATAATAGCTATACCATTACCGATGCTCCACCAATTACTATCAGTGGTACTGTATTTAACGATATAAATGGTCTTTCAGATAATACGGTAAATGGTAGTGTAACAAATGCAGGCGGTCTCAATGCAATGCTTCTCAATAATAACATAGTTGTCGCCGTTGCGACAGTAAACGCGGCTGGAGTGTTTCTTTTTACTAATATCGCCCCGGATCTGCCATATACTGTGCTTATTACGACTGCCAGTGCGACAGCCGGTGATCCCCAACCCGCCATTTCTCTGCCTCCGGGCTGGGTCAGTACGGGTGAAAACAATAGCGCCTCTATTGGTGACGATGGCCTCGCGGACGGTATCAGCAATTCCTTTACCCCTGCGGCCAGTACCACGAACATTAATTTCGGTATCCAGGAGCCGCCTCTTGCCAATGATGATAATAGCACAGGTAATACACTCGGACAGGCAGTGACTATGGCTCCTTTGCTGAACGATAGTGACCCTGCCGGCGGTACACTCGACCCTACTACCGTAAGCCTGATCACACCTCCCGGCTCTCCCTCAGTAACAGAAGGCAACGGCAATATAATTGAAGTGACGGTTCCCGGTGAAGGCACCTGGTCGGTAGATGCAGCCACCGGTGAAATTACTTTTACACCACTGCCCGGGTTTACACATAATCCCACGCCTATCTCTTATACAGTAGCCGACAATGCGGGCAGCTACGCTGCCTCCGCGACGATAGTGATTACTTATACCGGGGCGATATTGCCGGTCCGGATGCTTCGTTTCGATGCTATCCAGTCAGGAGGGGACGTGCTTCTGAATTGGACCACCGGCCAGGAGCAGAACAGTAGTCGTTTCGAGATCGAATACTCCGTTGACGGCATCCGTTATCAAAAAGCCGGCGTAGTATCTGCTGCCGGCAATACCTCGATACCGCAGGCATATACATTTATACACGAGGATGCAGCTTTGCTCAATTCAGGTAGTTTGTATTATCGACTCCGGCAGGTAGATATTGACGAGAGGTCTATTTATAGCAATGTGATAATAGTTCGTATCAACAAAACCAACGGAAGAATACAAATTTATCCCAACCCCGCCGGCAAAGGCAAGCCTGTGACGGTACGGGCACAGAACATACAGGTGATACAGCTTTATACACCCGATGGTAAACTGGTGTGGTCACGACGTTTTAACGAAAGTCCACTTGTAGAAATTCCAACTGTCGGGTTAAACGCAGGTTTTTACTTATTGAAGATTAATAACAGGAATTCGGGTAAAATCATAATAACAAAATAGCAGGTACCCGGCTGAAGCGATCGCGGCTGTTCTTCTACCGAAGACAGCCGCGATTCTGTTTTCACAAGCTGCGGCCGCCGTCGAAGAGATGATCAAGTCGATAAATACATAGGTCATTTTAAAACGCCCCTGTATAAATGATCTTTGATCCTGGCCTGTATTATTCATGTAAAGCGGATTACTGCGCTCCAAATCCTCAATGAGCCGCTAAATTTTGGCTCTCGTTTTTAATTTTATGAGCAGGCTTACTGGTTATCTTTGCGAATGCTTAAAAATACACTGCTCCGTGCCGTAGAAGCTGGTGCGGACGAAATACTTCGTTTTTTCAACAAGGAATTTACCATTAGCAATAAAGAGGGCATCAATAATCTTGTAACGGAAGCCGATCATGCGGCAGAAAAAGCCATTTTCGCCGTCATCCGGGAAACATATCCTGATCATCATATACTAAGTGAAGAAACGGGAGATATGGTGACAAATTCTGAATACAAATGGATCATCGATCCGATAGACGGCACGATCAATTTTGCCCATGGCATTCCCCTGAACTGTGTTTCCATTGCTATTGAACATAAGGGCGAGATGATCTTTGGAGCTGTATATAACCCGCATTTGAAAGAATTATTTTTTGCGGAAAAAGGCAAGGGAGCCACATTGAATGAAAAGCCCATCCGGGTAAGTGTCAAGTCGGAGGCGATCAAAGCCTGCCTGGTCACCGGCTTCCCCTATACTTATATCAATATCCCGAACGGACCGCTGGAAATATTTGAGCGTTTTATCCGGAAAGGCGTGCCGGTGCGTCGCCTGGGATCGGCCGCTATCGATCTTTGCTGGGTTGCCTGTGGAAGATTCGACGGATTTTATGAACATAAACTGGAAGCCTGGGATAGTGCTGCCGGCTACCTGATCGTGGAAGAAGCGGGTGGAAAGGTCACAGATTTTGACGGTAATAAATACTCTCCTTACCAGCACCGGATACTTGCCACCAATGGCGTAATACATGCCGAAATGCTGGACATTATTAACCAAAGAAAAGAACTATGAGTAATGAAAGGACCGAGATCTCCTCGCTTGGAGAATTTGGATTAATAGAACATCTCACCAGGAATATTGAATTGCAACAGGCATCCACGGTATTAGGCGTGGGCGATGATGCGGCAGTCATTGATCATTTTGGTAAACAAACCGTGATAAGTACAGACCTGCTGATAGAAGGGGTGCATTTTGACCTGGCTTATACTCCTTTAAAACATTTGGGTTATAAAAGCGTGATCGTAAACCTGAGTGATATCTACGCGATGAATGCCATTCCTACACAGATCACGGTGAGTATCGGCTTCAGCAATCGTTTCAGTGTGGAAGCGCTGGATGAGTTTTATGAAGGCGTATATGCCGCCTGTGATAAATACGGCGTGGACCTGGTTGGTGGCGATACCTCCACTTCCCAAAAAGGATTTATCATTTCAGTGACCGCTATTGGTGAAGTGACCCCGGATACTTTTGTAAAAAGAAACACCGCAAAAAAAGGAGACCTGATTTGCGTAAGCGGAACGCTGGGCGCTGCTTATGTGGGACTATTATTTCTCGAAAGAGAAAAAAGGATTTTCCTGGAAAGCCCGGGCGTACAACCCGACCTTGAAAATGAGTCTTACGTGATCGGCCGGTTATTAAAACCCGAAGCAAGAAAAGATATTATTGAGTTTTTGGCAACCAATGAAGTTATACCAACAGCCATGATGGACATCAGCGATGGACTGAGTTCGGAGATCCTGCATATCTGCAAAGAAAGCAACCTGGGCTGTGTCGTATACGAGGATAAACTACCTGTAGCGGAAGACATGAAAAAAGCTGCGTTTAAATTCGAGATCGACCCAACAGCCTGCGCATTGAGCGGGGGAGAGGATTATGAATTATTATTTACCATTCCTCAATCCGAATATGATAAGTTGGTTTTGAATGAAGAGATCAGTGTGATCGGGTATATGACCGAAGCCGAAACAGGAGCTATGATCAATACAAAGGGCGGCAATCAGCATGCGCTTGTTGCACAGGGTTGGAATCATTTAAAATAATGCAGGATAATAAATCTGCCCGGTCCTTATTGTTCCGGGTTTGTGTTGAACGTTCTTTGGTTTGAGATAGTGATACCTGATGAAATTTATTCTATACATACTATTTCTCTTTACCGCGACAGCCTGCTCTGTTGCTAAATCTTCGTATTCCCCATCAAAAAAATATTCACCGGCGCAGTTGCAAAGAGACTATGGGATCTATGAACATATCCTGGAAGAAGCACATCCCGGTCTTTACTGGTATACCAGTAAGGATAGCATGGATTATTATTTTAAGCGGGGGCGGCAACAGTTAAATGATTCGCTGACCGAACAGGAGTTCAGAAAAATACTGACCTACGTCACCGCCAGGATCAATTGTGGCCATACATCTATCCGGTCATCCAAAGCATACAACAAATACATTGATACGGCCAGGATATTCAGGGTATTCCCTCTGAGCATGAAACTCTGGAATGATACGGTGGTGGTAGCGGCAAATCTGCAGCGCAGGGATAGCGTACTCACGAGAGGCGTGCAGATAAAAAAGATAAACGGCGAGCCTGTTGAACATATCATTGATACATTGTTCGACTATCTGTCAACCGATGGATACAACACTACCCATAAATACCAGGCACTGAGCAACAGAGGTTTCTTTGGTTCCTTGTATTCCTCTTTATATGGTTATTCCTGGCGCTATTATATCGAATATGTAGACAGTACCGGGCAACTGAAAAACACGGTGCTTCCGATTTATTTTCCAACCAGGGATACCGCAGCCCGCAATGCGGTAAGACCGGTAATGCGGATCCCCAAACCTTCGCGAAAAGATCGAAAACAACAACAGTTGAACGCTGTTCGTCTATTGAAAGTAGATACGGCCAATCACACCGCCATGATGGACCTGGGTTCATTTGGAAGAGGATATGGATTGAGAGGTTTTTTCAAACGCTCATTCAGGGTATTGGAAAAAAATAAAATCGACCACCTGATTATTGACGTACGTGGTAATGGTGGCGGAAGTGTGACTAACTCAACATTGATCTCGAAATATCTCAGCGATCATCCTTTTAAAGTAGGCGATTCTTTGTATGCCGTGGCAAAGCATAAAAAATATAGCCGGTATATTAAGGGTGATTTTTTTAACCGTCTCTTCATTACATTTTTCGCTCCAAAAAGAAAAGACGGGCTTTATCATTTTGGTTATTTTGAAAAACACTATTTCAAACCAAAAAAGAAAAATCACTACGATGGTAAAGTGTATATCCTGACAGGAGGAAATTCTTTTTCTGCAACAACACTTTTTTTGAGCGCCGTAAACAAACAGGAAAATGTAGTAGTGGTAGGTGAGGAAACGGGCGGGGGCGCATATGGTAATTCTGCCTGGTTGATCCCTGACGTGACGTTACCGGAGACAAAGGTGCGTTTCAGATTACCCTTGTTTCGTTTAGTGATTGATAAGAATGTGCCGAAGAATGGTAAAGGTGTACAACCGGATGTGTTTGCAGGACCAAGTATAGAGGCCATACGTCGTGGTGCCGATTATAAAGTAGAGAAAGCGATGGAGCTGATAAAAGAAGACAAAGAAGCCAGCGCAAAATTGAAAAACAACCCTTAAGCTTTTCGATCAATACAATGCCACGGTCGTCCTTCTTTTATTCCATTTATACTGATGCGTCCAGTAAGAAACTTTGGTTGATAATATGCCGATGCCTGCGCCTACCAATACATCGCTGATAAAATGCCTGTTGTTGGCGATCCGGCACAGACCCACGGAAGACGCAATACCATAGGCAAGAAAGGGCATCCATTTAAAGCGGTCTTTATATTCTTCACTTAAAAAAGTGGCGGCAGCAAAAGCCTGTGCGGTATGGCCGGAAGGAAAAGACTTATAGTTTGATTTATCCGGCCGAAGCGTTTTTGTCGCAGCCTTTAAACCGTTAACTGTTGAATAAACAATGATTCCTGTTTTAAAAAGAATCACTGATCGGTTGATGATATCGGTTTTAGATTTAACGCCAGCAGCATCCAGTCCATAGGCTATGACAAGGGGAGAATACTGCATAAGATTGTCCAGGCGGGTATGAAAAGCCGGAATATGCTCGTTTCTTTCTTCGGCGACCTTATGTTTTAGCGATTCTGCGGATTTGCCATTCGCCAAAAGACCGGCTGTGACCAGGCCCATGATCGGATAAGTCTGTTTCCAGCTAAACCTGACTTTATGATTAACATACAGACTATCGGAATCCTGCGCCTTGACTATAAGTGTATTAAAGAAAATAGTAACCAGCAGTACTGGCCTTAAATACCGGGTGGAATTGCTCATGTGGTAGCCTTATTTTTTATCGAAGCCTAGTTAGAACGGGGATGGGCTGTTGTTTATTTCATGGCAACCAGGGGTTCTTAATCCTGGTCAACTATTTCCCTTTATTCCTGGCTTTAAGATAGTAAAAATCAGCTCTCTTCGCTCAAAATCATAAAATTGTCCGCATCCTTCCAAAACGGGAATTTTTCCCTTACAGCTGCTACATGTGTTTTCTCCAAAGTAATGGTGAATATATCTTCTTCTTCCTTCCCGTGGTAGAGGATTTCTCCCATAGCATCAATCACCATGCTATCGCCGCTGTAGTGATTGTTCTTTGCATCATCACCCACCCGGTTCACACCTGCTACATAACATTGGTTTTCGATGGCTCTCGCCTGCAATAAGGTTTTCCAGGCAATGCTTCTTTTATCGGGCCAGTTGGCTATAAAGACCAGCAGGTCATATTCCACGGCTGCTGTGTCGTTAACGTCAGATGCAAGGTTTTGTCTTGCCCAAACCGGAAACCGCAGATCATAACATACAAGCAGGTTGATCTTCCATCCTTTTACAGAAGCGATCAGTCTTTTTGTGCCTGCAGTATAGTGCTGGTCTTCGCCGGCATAAGCAAACCGGTGTCTTTTATCATAAATACCGTATTGGCCATTGGGTAACATCCAGATAAGACGATTAAAATAATTTCCGTTCTCTTCAATGATAACACTTCCTGTAAGAACGATTTTTTTTTCTGCAGCCACGCGTTTCATCCAGTTTACAGTAGTGCCGTCCATTTTTTCTGCAAGTATTTCTGGTTGCATACTAAAGCCCGTACTGAACATTTCCGGCAGGATGACGATCTCTGTTTTTTCTTTTATGGAAAAGATCTTTTCTTCAAGCATGCGCATATTGGCGGCCTTATCTTCCCAATGAAGTTTCGTTTGTATTATCGTAATGGTCAATGTGGACATAATCTCCTTTTTATAAACGCGTAAAATTAAGTGCATTTGAGCAGATGCCCGAAGGGGTTCTTTAGCTGATCATTATTGAAATGATCCCATACATTGAAAGATGAGGTTTATTACCGGCATTTTTTTCCACAAATTTGCCCGAATTTCCATTTGTGCAGCTCATTCTCTTTTATTCGCAATCTCTAAGTCATTGATCTATTGAATTATTGCCCGAAGCCCACGGGTTGGCTGCAGCCGCTTTCTCCGCACTATCACAGGCATTGATTTTGTCTTACTGTTTGTAGTTAAATTATAATCATATGTGGAAAGCAATTTTATCAACCGTAAAAGCCACCTTTCCGGTAGTGACCAGTTTAATCGCAGCCACTTTTCTGAACCCCGTCGCAGCTCAGCAAAATATTATTGCAAACAAGGATAATACCCGCCCGGAGATAACCCGGCAATATAAAGACCTGGCAGGCATCAATTCTTTATCTGTTACAAAGTATAATGGATATAATGAAGTACGCTGGGCTTCGCAGGCAGATGCGGATATCAAAGATTTCATTGTAGAATATAGCGTGGATGGAGAGGTTTTCCTGACAGCGGGCAGGGCTTTACCTGGAAATGGTTCCTATTCTATAAAACATTACACCAATGATACCAGGCCGATGTCTTATCGAATAAAAAGCGAGCAAACAAATGGCCGGTTTAGTTATTCTGCAATCCGTTCATTTGATGGAACAGAAGATAATCCGGTCAGGCTGCAATCAACGACAGTAAGAGAAAATGTAGTCAATATAATTGCAGCAAAACCTGTTCAGCGAATCAATGTTTATTCCCGCGATGGCGCACAGGTATATGCAAGGGATATCGGTGGTCAAAAAGATTTTATCAGCACCACGCTGCCTGATTTAGGAAAGGGAATGTACTTCATAACATTTTACGGTGATGGATGGAAAAACTCACAAAAGATAAATGTTCTATAATGGTATTGCTTTTATACCGGCCAATTAACTAAATAAATAACCGCTTATGTTTGCCCGACTTCTACGCAGTTCTTTAACCTATTGTTCTTTTCTTATTGCGATTTTTTTTGCTTTGCCTTCCGCAGTTGCTCAACCAACAATTGGGCTTGAAGTTATCAAAGCCGGCTTTGATATGCCGGTAGATATTGCCGCTCCCAATGATGGAACCGGCAGGATCTTTATCGTACAGCAAAGAGGAAAGATCATGATCCTGGACGGTACTACATTACTGCCTACTCCTTTCCTTGATATTACTTCCTTACTTTCTACGGGAGGCGAACAGGGATTATTGAGTATGGCTTTTCATCCTCAGTTTGCCACAAACGGGTTATTTTATGTGTACTATACCGCTCCCTCCAGGGCTATTACCCTGGCGGAGTATAGCGTTTCTTCAGGCAATCCCAATATAGCCAATCCAACGCCCGAGCCCGGATCACCATTTCTCTCCATTCCAAAATCTTTTGATAATCACAATGGCGGTCATCTGCAGTTTCGCACAGAAGGAGGTGTAAATTATTTATATTTTGCAACAGGTGATGGCGGTAGTGGAGATGATCCGGATAATAATGCACAGAACCCTTTATCCATGCT
>CAZGSG010000175.1:0-12092 GCA_964528095.1 uncultured Terrimonas sp. | reverse complement strand
GTCTTCAAGTATAGTAGTAATATCATTATTGGGCAGTCCGTCTTTCGTTGTAAAATTTCGAAAGGATTTCCCATCATAACGGCTTACTCCACCTCCGGTGCCGAACCAAATAATGCCGGCCTTATCTTCATAAATAGACCTGACCGCATTATTAGCAAGTCCCTCCCTGGTCGTAAAATGTTGAAAGGATTTCTCATTGTAATAATAAACACCTGAATCAGTAGTAGCGAACCAAAGTTTCCGTGCTGATCTTCCAGAACCTCCCAGCATCTGCTTGAACCTATTTTGCTTGTAAGATTGGTAAACGTTTTTCCATCGTATCGAAAAAAACCACCAAACGACGCAGCAATCAAAATAGTGCCATTGCTGCCTTTTTTTATATTACGAACCATTGTGTTAGGCCCATGGGAAGTGACTATTGCTTTGGTTTCGGACTTGATGTTATCTTTGGGTGTATTTGTTTGGTTTTGTCCGCAGAAAGCGTGCAAAACAGACAGTAAGAACAAAGTATATAAGTGTATGTATTTCATAATCTATTTTTACTGTTGGTAATACTGCAGGGTTCCCATAGCGGTCAGTGCAGTTTCTTTCTTTCATTTTTTAGCGAACACCAGGGCATTTTTTTTGTTCATATCCTATCAAAGTTGATCCAGCCAAATTACTTTGATATCTTGCAACGCGGGGATTTTGATTGTAAATAAGAATGTAAACTTTGTAAATAAAACCTTGACACCATGCATGTTAGGCCAAATCTCTTCTCCGGAAAACGCAAATACCTGTTTGCATTGATACTACTGTTGTTTATCTCTGTGATCTGCGTGGCTTTCAATATGGGTAATGACGATTTTGATATTTCCAGAAGGGAAGTTTTACTCCGCAGGATCGGGCATGAAATACTCCTGCAGTCGGGCGACAGTACATCACGGGTACTTCCTGTAAAAAAGATCGGCGAAAATGAATACCAGATCGGGTTTGAGAATGAGCTCACTTTTCATGCCGACTCCCTGGTGAACACTACCCAGCGTTTGTTGGCCAAAGACCCCGACGCGCGTGACTATATTGTTAACGTTCTGAACTGTGGCAGCTCCAGTGTGGCATATGGATACGCTATATCCAAGAATAAAAAAGATGATATTATAGCATGCATAGGAAGAGAACAACCAAGAGCATGTTACATGATCAACATTAAATTCAAACCGGCAGGAATAATTACAGCAAAGAATGAATATCTTTTGTACAGCCTCCCATTTTTAGCATTTTTTGGGTTTGTTTTTTTGAGATCTGTTAAGCCGCGAAGAAATTTACCTGACGATCAGTGTACCAGTATGTTTAATTTGGGCTCGGTGTTGTTCGATGCGAAGAGCCGGAAGCTTATACTAAATGGAAAAACAATAGACCTGACGGGAACGGAAACCCGTGTATTGCTCATTTTCGCATCATCTCCTAACGAGACTATAGAGAGAAGCCGGCTGCAAAAAGAGGTATGGGAAGATGAAGGTGTTATTGTCGGGCGCAGTCTGGATATGTTCATATCAAAACTTAGAAAAAAACTGGAATTTGACCCGAAAATCAAAATTGTTGTTATACGCGGCAAAGGATACAAGCTTGAAATTAGCTCTTAGGAAGAATCTTCCTGCTCCAACCCGGTCTTATTAGAAGTTAAGTTCGCATAACTAAGACTGTATCGTGAACTCCTATGTAGTATTATTAAAATCATTATCCTTTCGCTTTACCACTCTGCAAAATCTCATACACATACAGCGGTACCGCCCATCCCATCCAAAATAAGGATGGAGAAATTTCAGCGAAGCTGCCTAATTTTTGAACGATGGGTAGCTTGATGGCAAGACCTGAAACGACAAACGCGAGCGTTACGATATAGCTTCTTGTCATCCATTGCTTATGTAGTTTGAATCTTTTTTTGATGGCGGCGTAGTAGGCAATAAATGTAGCGCTGATCCAAACACTCACCCACACCTGCAATGAAAAAGCGTAAGCCCAGTTGACTTTGTATGCCGTGGTAAAAGCCAGTATAAGGGCACAACTGCTACTTACCAACACAGCAAGCAGGTAAAATGCTCCCAGCATCCGGTGCAGTTTCCAGCTATACATTCTCAGTTTTTCCCAAAACTGGATCAATCCTAACAAAAGTGCTCCGCCGCCCGCAGTTATATGGGCTATCAATATCCATTTTAACTTAAAATATTTACCTAACGCCTCCGGTGTTAACGTGAGAAAATGTTCTGCACCGTGCATAAACAACCAGGTCAGAAACGCTACAATGATCCATGATAATAAGGGAATTATATCGGTGTGGCCTAATCTTAATCCGGGGTCTTTTACTATTTTGTTGTCCATAAACCTTCTGCTTCGATTTTTTGCAATACAAAACTCCTGTAAACAAAAAGGGTAAACAATAACCGAAAAAAGATTCGGCATGGTGCCATTGGAGCTGCATACAGAAAATGGATACATTTGTTCTTTAAAACCTCACTATGTACACAAAGAAGATAGAAGATGACCTGAACTGTGGCATCCGGGTAGCTATGAAAATTTTTGGAGGCAAATGGAAGTTGTGTATTCTTGATGCTATAAAAAACGGGATCGTTCGCCCTGTAGAAATTCATAAAAGCATTCCCGGCAGTACTTTAAGGGTAATTGAAATGCAACTTGCGGAGCTATTATTTTTTGGGGTTATAGATAAGTATGCGGAGGATGTTTATCCCAGGAAATCGGAATACGAGCTTACTGCTCTTGGTGAAAGTGTGCTCCCAATTTTATCACAGATCGACAAATGGGGAACAGCCCATTCAGCATCTATAAAAGAAAAACAACGTGAATTAGAAGAAAGCGAATCAGAAAGCTAGATAGCCTGCCGCCAGTATTTCATTTACCTGTAAGAATACTTAACGGAAAATTAGCTTCGCGCTGCGCTTCCACCATTTCACCTTCCGGCATCCGGGTACTGATAATGCCGCAATAAAAGAGATTGGAAAAGATCATGCGCAGCCTAACGAATTACACCTTTCCCTTTATTGCAGATTCTTTAATTTAGTGCTTCAATGAAGCCACTACTCATTATAATCTTATCCCTTATTGCATTTTCATTATCGGCTCAGCAAAAAGCGGGTGACCAAACCCTTCTTAAACTACTTGGCAACAGGGATGAACAACATTTTGCCAAAAATGATTCCCTGCTTCGCGGTTATTACCAGCAAGCTGATTCTGCTACAAGGGTCCAATTCCTTCATTTATTAAATGATCAAACCAACAGCAGCGACCTTTTCCTCGCTGCCCGCAGCCTGTCCTGGAAAGCAGTGGTCATGATCCGTTTCCCTTTTTATAGCACTGAAGGGAATATCTACATGCAGCAGGCAATAAAAAAAGCGGTGGAAAGTGGTAACGAATACCTGATGGTAGAATGTTTTGAAATTTACGGTAACTATTGCCTTTCATCAGACAAACCGGAAACAGCATTGTTTTATTTTTTGAAGGCCGCCGAGTTAAGAAAAAAGCTGGGCGACAACTTTTTTTTCAGCAAGAATACACAGGCGTTTTGCACCCTGGGTGAAGTATTGTATAAAATGCAGGAGTATGACCAGGCAATACAATACATAGAACAATGTGTCAACTCATCACCCAATGAAAAAAAACAAGCTGTTTCTTCGCTGAACACTATGGCACTTGCTTACCAGCGGCTGGGCAACTATGATACTGCTTTCTTTTGGTATAATAAAGGCATAGCCGGTGCCGTGGCAAATCAGGATACCATATGGCAGGCCATTATAAAAGGCAATATAGGTTCGCTGTATTTTGAGCAAAAAGAAGATGACAAGGCATTGCCTTTACTCTGGGCGGATTACAATACAACTATTAACAATGAGATCAATAATGCAGGCAATACCCTGCACCGCATCGCACTCATATATCTCCGGAAAAATAAAACTGACAGCGCTTTTCTTCTTGCCAAAGAGAGTTTTCGCATTGTAAGCAGTTTTAAGCCGGCAAACCAATGGTTTATCCGCAACGCTTATTTTACACTAGGTGAAGTATTCAGAAAAAAAGGAAACATAGATAGCGCCTTTTATTATGCCAATATCTATCACCGGCTGAATGATTCACTTACCCTGGCCGTAGCAAGTAATCGTGCCGATGTGGTACAAACAAAACTTGACTTTGAAAAAACGAGCAATAATATCAATATTTTATTAAGAGAAAAACAGTCGGAGAAAACCAGACGCGATCTTTTGTTAGCAGGAATTGTACTGTTATTGGTTGCTGGCTGGTTTTATTTCAGGTGGCAAAAACAATCACATCAAACCAGGCAGCAGCAATTGACGCATCAAAAAGAAAAGGCCGAAGCTGAAATAAAAAACGCACAGGAACAACTGTTAGTGTTTACCAGGCACATTATTGAAAATAATGAGTTGATTGAAAAACTGCAGCAACAATTGCAAGGGCGAAGCATGGAGATCAATGAAGAACTACTTAATCAATCCATACTTACCGAAAACGACTGGCTGCGGTTTAAAGACATGTTTGATAAAGCCCACCCGGGTTTTATCAAACAGCTGAAATTAATAGCCCCGGATATTTCTGCCGCGGAAATACGTTTTGCAGCACTTACCCGTCTTAATTTGGGTAACAAGCATATGGCGTCTATGCTGGGCATAGGCACCGATGCGGTTCGAAAAACAAAAAGCCGTCTCCGCCTGAGACTACAGCTTACTGCGGAGACAGAACTGGAAGATTTTATTAAAAGCATCAGCTGAAAAACAGCGCCCCCCTCCTTCCCATACAGGTAAATAGCTTTAAACAAAGGCGTTGTCACGTTTTGTCACGGGGCTTGTCCTGCTATGTCCTGCCCAAAAATTGCATTCCTTTTTCCGTGAATTTATTTTTACGGCTCAAAAAAATAATTGCCTAAAGAAAAAAATCATACCGGTTATTGGTTACTGGCAATAGCCATTTCGCTGTTATTGTATTTGCTTTTTGAGAGTTTGCAACGCAGCCAGAAAATTGAAGAGGTATTAAAACAATCACCAGTAGAAATTAAAAAGAAATGATACCCTGCCGTGCAGGTAATGCGTGCAGATGTGAATCAATTAAAAATACCAAATGAAAAAAACAATTTTACAAATTACAGCCATCCTGCTAATAAACACTACTGTAATATATAATGCACAAGCCCAATGCACCACTTTTATCAAAGTGGTACCTGGCAATTTAGGCGATTTTACCCTGGGCATTAAAAGTGATGGCAGTTTATGGGCCTGGGGATATAATTTGCGCGGGCAATTGGGCGATGGCACCAACACTAACCGGAATGTGCCCACTCAAATAGGCAGCGCCACCAATTGGGTTTCGGTAGCTGCAGGCATGGATTTTTCGTTAGCTATTAGCAGCGATGGTAAATTATGGGGTTGGGGAAGAAATAATTTCGGGCAATTGGGCGATGGCACCACCACCGATCAAACTGTACCTATCCAAATAGGCAGCGCCACCAATTGGGTTTCGGTAAATGCAGGTACCGCGCATACATTGGGTATTAAAAGCGATGGCAGTTTATGGGCCTGGGGATATAATTTCTACGGACAAGTGGGTAATGGCACCTACACCAATCAAACAGTACCCACCCAAATAGGCAGCGCCACCAATTGGGTTTCAGTAAGTGCAGGGGCTTATCATTCTTTGGGTATTACATCTGATAAAAAGCTATGGGCCTGGGGAAATAATGCCGATGGACAATTGGGCGATCTCTCCATCTCCAATCGGACAATACCATCTGAGGTAACCATAATTGGCCTTACTCTCAACTGGGTATCGGTAAGCGCAGGAGGTTATCATTCATTAGGCATTTCAGACAACGGCAAGCTATGGGGCTGGGGACGTAATGACTACGGGCAATTGGGCGATGGTACTCTCTTTAGCCGAACGAGACCCGTTCAAATAACCGTTTCCACAGATTGGGCATCAATAAGTGCAGGGACCAGTCATTCCCTGGCTACTAGTTCCGATGGCAAACTACGGGCCTGGGGGCTTAATGCCATCGGGCAATTGGGCAATGGTAGCACCACCAATTATTTAGCACCCACCCAAATAGGCAGCGCCACCAATTGGGTTTCAGTAAGTGCCGGCTCGGCTCATACATTAGGTGCTACAACCGATGGCAAATTTTGGAGCTGGGGATATAATTTCTACGGACAACTGGGCGATGGCACCACTATTACTAAATTCGTTCCCACCCGAATAGGTTCCGCGCCTGTCTTTACTGGCCTGGCGGCTACAGGTAGCACCGCTACCATGCAGCAGGAGCAATACAATATGTACAGCAGTGGTTGTGCATTAATAGCCTCCGTTACAAGCAATAATAGTTCGCTTACACATATTACGGGCAGCACCACTGCTAAAGTATGGATAGAAACCACCCAACCTATCCAATTTGTAAAACGGCATTATGAAATCACACCAGCAACCAATGCCGGCACAGCAACCGGTAAAGTCACTTTATACTTTACCGATGCTGAGTTTGCCGCTTTTAACACACAAGCTATAGCACCGGCATTGCCGCTGCCTGTTAGTACTGATGATGCGGCCACTATTACTGCCCGTACCGCAAACCTGCGTATAGAAAAACGCCTGGGTATCAGCAGTGATGGCTCCGGGCTGCCCGCTACTTATACCGGCACAGCCGTAACCATTGACCCGGACGATGCAGATATTATATGGAACAGCACAGATAATCGTTGGGAAGTAAGCATTGAGGTAACGGGTTTCAGTGGCTTTTTTATAAAAACAGCCACCGCTATATTGCCGCTGACATGGCTTACTGTTACTGGTACTATTAATGCACAACAGCAAACTATTATCAATTGGAAAGTTCAGGAAAGAAATGTTATTACCTACCAAATTCAAAAATCGATTGATGGCAGGACATATAATAATATGGGCACTGTAAACAGCAAGGGCGATGGCGAAAATAATTATTCTTTTACTGATGCCAATACCGTAAGCGGCACCGCATACTATCGGATTCTGCAAACAGATATGGATGGAAAAAGCGGCTATTCTACTGTTATAGTATTGCGTGGCGCCGGCAGAGACAATGCGTTGGCAGCTATCTATCCCAATCCAATAACTGATATAGCTACTTTATCTGTGGGCAATCATTTATTGCATACACAAGCATCATTATTAAACCTGGAGGGTAAGCTATTGCAGAAAATAAATATTCAGCACAATACACAGACCATTAACCTTGGTGCATTGCAAATCGGCATGTATTTATTTAAGTTCCAGGATGGAAGGTTTATTAAATTAGTAAAACAATAAATAGTTTTATTTCATGACCCTATTGTTATAAAACTAAAGAAAAGACACGGTCATTATAAAATGAGGGCTTTAACAAATTACTGTTTGCTTATTCTTTTTACCAATTTGTCATTTTATTCCGGTTATGAAACAGGCTACTGTTTTTCATCTTTTTTTCATAACACCCCTATGCGTTTTTTAGTTTTAAAATATCCAGGTAATGTGTATTGGTCATTATCCCCAGAATATTCCCAAAAGGATCAGCCACTGATGCTGTAACAAATGTCCCTTTGCCCTGGCTATGATCAGTAATTGGCAGATATTCTTTCGCCCCCATCGCGATAAGCCTGTCAAGCGTTGCTTTTAAATCGTCGACATGCCAATGAGCAATAGCGCCTGATGGGTTTGAAGAATACCCTGCCGGTGCATAGCTGCCATCAATAATTCCCAGTTCCTGCTGGTAGTCACCAATACGAAATTCTGTATAGCCAGGAACATTGAAGTAAGGCTCAATACCCAAAAATTGACTATACCATTTTTTTGCTGCCTCGTGGTCTGTTGCGTAAAAATTAATTGTTGCCAAACCCCGTAATACTTGTTTTGTTTCCATTTTATCTATTTTTTATTTGTTTATTTTATTTGAAATCGGATCAGCGGCAATACAAATACCTATCACCTGCTCATCGGTAAGTAAATCCAACTGCATAATCAACGGCAGTTTCCTGTCAATGTTTTTAATTTCATCTATATGCGCTTCCATCCAATTAACAAAAATCATTCTCAATCGAAAGTTGGCTTTACCGTGTGCTGTAGTAGTATCTAGATCGCCTCCTAAAAAACTACCTGTATGAGCCAGTTTGGGGCTTGCGGAAAAAATTATTTCCGAGAATTTAGCTCTTAGTTCTCTTTCATCACCTGAAAGTCCTTCAAATTCCTTTTTAAAGAATAATTGATCAATAGCATGTCGTCCCTCATGGCCAAAGACAGTAGATTCGATGTTAAGTCTGAACGTCTCTGCTATAAAAGCAACAGCCAGCGGTCCGGCTTCCAGTCCATTCTTTTTTAAACTATCATATAAATGTTCTGAGGCTTTCAATCGCAACGATTGCAACAAATAAGTTGGTTCCGCATATTTATCTTTCTGACAGTTTACCAGGTCATTCAACCTGGCGACTTCAATTTGGTTGACTATTCTCGCGTGTGCTGAAGAATCCGTCATCCAATGCAATCTTGCGAATGGCGCCTGTAAATAGGCATCTCTGACCTGGACCATTGCTGAGTCCGTACCCCAACCTCCAACATTTGCTGCACCATACCAGGTGGTAAAATCTTTGGATATTAGCCGGCTAATGGAAACATACCTGAAATTCGCTTTATAACCGTACTGGTTTACTTCTTTTACTTCATCGTGAATGATCATCCCCAAAAGCACACTAAAATAGCCGTTAGTGGTCCCCATGTACCCTAAGGCTCCGTATTGTTCTTTTATCCGGTCAAAAAAAACGTCTTCGTTATAATTACTGGCAGTATTTTGTTTGTCCAGCCGCATCCATAATTTCTTTGCAATCCTGGTAAACTGTTCTGCATACATCGAATCATATCCCTTTGTACCCCTTGCTATTTGGGGATAAAACTCATTATTGAGCTTTTTCATTCCTTCAATAAATTCATTAAACTGCAGTATTTTGTTAATGCCGGATTCTATTAAGATACCGGGCGATAATGGTTTCCCAAATGTTTTACCGGTCACAAGCAGGGATGCATAATCATAGAAATTGGATCGTGCCAGCGCCTTTATTAGGCTAACTCTTTCCCTTATAGTTAATTGCCGGTCATTCCATTGGGGCAAAATGGATTGAAGAATAGTAAACGATGGTTGAAGTACATGATTGACCTGTTCGTTTTCAGTAACAAAATAATATGTCTCCCAGGCCTTTAATAAATCGTTACCATTCTTATTTAATACGGATATACCCAGCAATAATTCTGCAGGCGCGGGATTGCCTGGCTGTTTTTGCAAAACATATTTCAGCAATGCTGATGCCGTTGCTAATTTTCGCCTGTCGGGAATAATACCTTTCTTCACCAGGTAATTACTTTCATCATGAATGATCTGCGCCTTGAGTAATGAAGCGGCTATTTCGTCCCCTTCATTATTGCTTGTTTTTAAAGCACTGTCTATAAACTGGTATGCTTTTAAAAAATCAGCTGCTTCCAAATTCACCTGGCTGTATAGTAAAAAGGTTTTGCTTTTATCCCTGTTAAGTTCAAGCGCGGATTGCAATCGCTGGCTACTCTGTGCGTAATCATGAAAAAAAGTCCACCATTGCATGCCGAGGTTTTGTAATGCTTCTATTCTATCATTTATATCATCTGTTTTGGAAGAAGCCAGTTTTGAATAGATATCCATACTTTTTACCAGCTCAAAATGATTAAAAGCAGTTTTTGCCTCCCTGATTGAGATACCCTGCTCCTGGGCAACCACCAGTTTATATGGAACAAACACTATACTTATGATGCAAAATGATATCATTGATCTAACCGTACTCATGCTTTCTGTTTTATAGTTTTTTGATCATCCAGGTATCACAGCCATAGTGACCGCTGTTGCCCAACGGCTCCGTGGAATAACCAAAACCATATTGCTCATATAACTTTATTGCCGGCAGCAACTGTGTCTTTGTTTCCAGGTATATTTTTTTAAAGCCGGCTTCTTTCGCTGCATGCAAACACTTTTCCATCAACATCTTTCCTATGCCCAAACCTCTTGCCGATGGAACCAGGTACATTCGTGCCAGTTCACAAATATCCGGAGGCAGGCCAATGGTTGGATAAATACCAGCCCCTCCAACAACCATGCTATTGAATACTGCCACATAATAAGCTGATCTATTTGTTTGAAAAAGAGTAGCCAGGCTATCAGTTGATTTGTCATCAAATGCGCTACCGTGCTGATTTGCATTGAACTCAATAAGCGCAGCACGAATTATCCTGGCCAGGATTTCATTATCTCCACGATCTATAGGTCGTAAGGCAATAGTTACGGACGAGTTTGCTGCACTATTCATATTGCAAACCTATCTTTCGTAAGAACCCGGAAATTGTATGTAGTTAGCCCCTGAGCAGCTATTTAAAACCCACGGTATTGTTTGGGCAGTATACCGGTAATTTGTTTAAATGTCCTGGTAAAATGGCTTTGATCGGTAAATCCGCATTCATAAGCGATTTCCGTGAGGCTATATTTGTTATTTCGAATAAAAGGAAGTGATTTTTCAATTTTTATTCTGCGTATATATTCTCCCAGGCTGCAATTAAAATATTTTGAAAAATATCTCGAAATATTCACCGGGTGGATCTTTACCTGTGCAGAAAGCTCATCCAGCCCGAAAGTCCTGTTCCAATTGTCATGTAAGTACTCTCTTAAAATCGAAGACCAGTGGTTATTCTTAATTGTATTATTCTTCCCGGCCTGGTGCTGGCAAAGCAGGATACATTGCTGTTCAATTGATATTTCGGAATGGACATCATTTAGATAGTACTCGTTCAGGACTTTTACAATCAAGAGTCGTTTAAAATGCTCATCCTGAAAAGACCAGTAATCAGTTGTTTCCGAGTAAGGCAATCCGTTCCTTTTAAAAAAAGATGGTTGCAATTCAAGATTAAAGATCCTCGTGTTGCGTTGATAGTCTTCATTTTTATGCAAGAGGCATGGATTGTAATACAAAGAAGTGCCGGAAGTCTGAAACTGTGTATCATACTCCCGTATCTCTACGCTGCCGCCGCTGAGAATATGTGAAAAATGAGGGTTCTCATGATAGTGCCATACAGAAGAAAGCCCCTCTGTGTAGTCAGCCTCACTTGCGATGATATCTTTAAAATGTACTTCTTTTTTATTCGGCGCGACATAGCGGCCATTGGCAAAACACGCTGGCTCTATCTCTTTAACCGGCTTATTTATATACGAAGTTTGTTTCATTTTTTGGTTACTAAAGATAGGGAAACAATGTTTAAGCAACCAAATTAACAACCTCATATTAACACCACCGGAGGTGTAGACATTCCAAAAGTTAGCAGGTTGATTCGTCTTTACAATTTATTGAGTGGCATACTTTAAGACATTTTCATTCCTTCTTTTTGCAGCTATACTCTTGTTTATCCGGGCTTCAGCAAAATCAGGGTCAAGAACAAGGGTCCTATCAAAATCACTGATGGCTTTATCATACTCATTTAAATTCAATTGAGATATCCCCCGGTTGTAATAAGCTCTTGCATAATTGCTATCTATCCGAATGGCTTCGGTATAGTCCTCAATGGCGCCTGCATAGTCCTTCAATTCATTTCTATCCGTACCCCGGTTGTTATAGGCAATTTTAAAATGAGGTCTTAAGTTGATGGCTTTTGTATAATCGGCAATTGCCTTACCATAATCCTTTAAATGCGAATATGCGAGCGCCCTGTTATAATATGCATCGGTAAAGTAAACATTAGCGTTAATTGCCTGTGTGAACAGCTCGATTGCCTTTTCAAAATTTCCTTTTTTTGCCTGACGGAATCCGTGGCGGTTAATAGTTTCAGCATTCTGGCCATAAAGGCACAGCGAAAAAACAAGGAATAACCCGAATGAAGTGATTTTTTTCATGGCTTTATTTTTTTGTTATCGAATAGGCATAGGTTACCCCTTAAGCCGATAGTAGCTTTTAAAAAAGTACCTATGTTGTTGGTATTAGATCCCGCCCCTAATAAAGGCTGGTGTTTGTTTGATGATTATATGGGCTGAACTT
>CAZGSG010000174.1:0-12218 GCA_964528095.1 uncultured Terrimonas sp. | reverse complement strand
GCTGACCATTGATTTTGCCTTTTTTTTTATGTCCCTTAGTAATCATGAATAGTATGGCTTCCTTTGTCTCATTCGCTATATTGGATGACACTTTATGTACAAGCGGGTCCGCTTGTACACGATCAAAAAAAACACAGGGAATCCCGTAATCGCGAAGACCTACAAATGAAAAAGTGTCTTTTGTATGTTTGGCAAGCGAAACCACCAACCCATCTACCCGTTGTTTACGCATTGCTGCAACAATTTGTTTTTCCTGGTCCCCATCATCATGTGACTGACCTATCAATACGCTGTACTTATTTTTTTTAGCTACATCCTCAATACCGCTGATGGCCTGGGAAAAAAAATCTTCCTTCAAACTGGGTAATACCACCCCTATCGTCATCGTTTTTCGTTGTTTTAAAAAGATGGCCGTCTGGTTTGGTTCATAATTTAATTCCTTGGCTAATTTTTGCACCTGCGTTTTTGTTCTAAGGCCGATTGTAGGATGATCATGCAATGCCCTGGATACCGTTGAAATAGAGACATTCAGCCGGGTGGCTATTTCCTTTAAAGTAGGTATGTTTTTTTGCATAAAATAGTTCATTAATATCAGGTACACCGGCTCAACAGCATACCAGAAAATATCCACCTTGAGCAAGAGCCGGTTTGTGCGATGCCGGCAACGGATAAAGAAAAGCAAACCGCTACTCAATACCCGTGAGTCATTCAAACTTTATCATAAAAGAAACAGGGTCACCGAAGAATCAGCAACCCTGACTTAAACTGCTTGCATATTACGCTCTTCTTATGCGGTTATAAATGTAATGAACCTATCTGTATAATCGTTGCGCAAACGATTGATGGAAATTTAAGTACAGGGGTTTGCTATTATAAATAAAGCAAACAAACACACTACCTGTGATTCGTGCCAGACCAGGTACTGTATACAAAATTTCAAGCTTCTTTTTTATTAAGAGATCTTGAAGAGCAGCAAAAGCCCGGCTGAACCTGATAGGTAGTAGGATCAACTACGTATAACGGACTCTTTTTTGAATTTTTAATTTTGATTTTTAAATTTATCCTCTTACCAAACATTCCTCGGACATGTATCGCCATAGCGATTACCCAGCAGGAAACCGATGATGATCTCATGTGTGCCTTTGCTATAGGTACGCAGGTCTGTTTTTGTAAAATCATAAGCATAGCCTACATTAAATGTATTGCCAACATTAAGTCCTACCATGGCGGCCATGCCATCGAACTGGCGATAACTGCCCCCTACCCAAAGCAGGTCGCGGTATTGAAGTTTTAGATTTAATTCGGCCTGGTAATCATTTTTAAATGCCCCGCTGATATACTTGACCATCACAGAAGGAATGGCATTGATATCTTCATTTACCAGGAACCGGTAACCGCCCGTCAGGAACACATGCGGGACTAGTCTTCCTTTTATTGCAAAATTCGCGTCATCGGCAAAAGCGAGTTGCTGTGGTATGACCTGCTGCGCCGAAATGCCAACAAAATAGTCGGCAGAATACAACCAAAGCCCGACCGACAGATCAGGCTTTACCTTCCGCAACTCTCCTGCCACTGCGCCACCTATCGCCGGGTCAGAAGGATCGGGACCAAAAAAAGCTTTCCCGTTTGCATTTAACCCTACTGTGGTAATGCCTGCTGCAAAACCTGCGGAGAGATTTGTCCTTGGACTCAGGCCAAGGTGATAAGCATAACTCACCGTAGCGGTGAAACGATTGAAATTACCCGTCTTATCATTTATTATCGAAAGCCCTGCGCCATGATGGGGCTCCGAAGCCGTATAGGATTGCCAGTACGCGTTACCGCGGGGATTTTGTCCAGGTATATCAAAAGAAGTAGAAGATGTTTTATAATCTTTTTTCCCTATGGGAGCATGTGCCGTAAAATAAACCGTACGTGGCGCGCCACTAAGTCCCACCCATTGATCTCTGGCGCTGATTTTTATGTCCGTATAATTTTCAATACCGCTGAGTGCGGGATTAAGAATATAATTGTTCAGGATGTATTGGGTATAATGAGAACGCTGCTGCGCTATCACCACCTGAGCGATCATCATTCCTATTATCATCAACTGCCAGTTCTTTCTCATCATTATCTGATTATATCTACATATCCCGTGATCGGCTTCCGGCCATTCTTGGGATCAATTATATAATAATAAGTTCCTACGGGAGCATCTTTACCATTGATCTTTCCATCCCATGGCGTGGTATAATTAACGATCTTATAAACAGCCTGACCATAACGGTTAAAGATCTGCACGATACATCCGGGGTAACTTTCCAGGTAGTCTATTACCCATCTGTCGTGGATGCCGTCGCCGTTTGGACTAAAAATATTCGGGATGACCGGTGCCTTCAGCAATTTTACAAAGACCTCATCGCTGGTAGTACACCCCTTATCGGAGGTGACCGTGAGCAAATAAGAAAAATCAGTTTGCGGAGATACCTGTGGATTGGCAATACCGGGATTATTAAGCCAGGTCACCGGTGTCCATTCATAGGTGACAGGTATATTCGTGATCATTTTCGGACTAAGTGTAACAAATCCTCCTTCCAGCACTACCTTATCAGGACCCGCGTCTGCAATCGGCGTTGGATTTACAAGAACGGTGCGAGTGGCGGAATTACTACATCCGTTTGTTGCAGTGAATGTGTAAGTAAGTTCATGTTGCCCCTCACCTGCTTTGGCCGGATCGAATAAACCTGCTGCACTGACACCACTACCGGTAAAAAGACCCGTTCCATTCAACCCATTCTGTAATAAATTCTGTGAGAGCTGGAAAGAAGGGGCATTACTGCACACCGGCATGATACTGGCAAAATCAAGGATTGGCACGGCAAGTATGGTAATATCCTGGGTATAGCTGCTTACACAGGTTATACCTGAATATACATCAAGCCTGACTTTATACACCTTGCTGGCAGGAGTACCAAATGAAGCATAACTATGTGTATAGATCTTTCCTGGTAAATAATTGTTGTCGGTTGTTTTAACGGAGAGATCATTCGCGTCCCAGAATATTTCCAGCCGCAGGATCTTTCCGGCATTTACCTGCGACGCGTCTTTAATACTTAGTTCTTTATTGCTGCAGACTGATCCGGCATTGGTAATAGTAAAGCTTGGAGTAAGGATGGCTCCATTCACGGTAACGGTATGCTCGGCCGTATCCTTGCAACCATTGTTACTGGTGGCGATCAACTGAGCTGTATAGTTACCCGGTACAGTAAAATGATGCGTGGGATTTTGTGCTGCCGCGGTATTGGGGTTGGCTCCTGTCGCATTGCCGTCACCAAAATTCCATTCCCATGTACTGATCGTACCTCCCTGCACACGTGACGCGTCTGTAAAAGGAGCTGCTATATCATTTACGCAGATCTCCGGTACCGTAAACTCAGCAACGGGTACATTATAAATAATAACCTGTTTTTGCAACAGCGGACTTACACAACCTTTATCCGTCTCCACCTGCAGACTTGCATTAAAAGTACTGGCTGTGGCATACATATGTGAAACAGGTAGCGCGTCATTCTTTATTATATTCTGCCCGTCACCATAATCCCATTTCCATTTAGTGATGGTGCCTGAATTAGGCAATGATGCATCCGAGAAATTAATAGTCTGATTCACACAACCAGGTAAGGAAATATTGAAACCTGCCACCGGCAACGCGAGTACGGTAACCTGCTGGCTGGCTATTTTAGTAACGGACTGGCAACCGATCGCCGAGGTAACTGATAGTGTAACCGTATACACTCCTGCGGTTGTATATCTCTTAACCGGGTTTTGTACACTTGCCGTTGTAGCGTCGCCAAAATCCCAACGCCATTGTGTGACCGTGCTGTTGCCGGC
The DNA here is from genome assembly GCA_964528095.1 of uncultured Terrimonas sp. Classification (GTDB taxonomy): domain Bacteria; phylum Bacteroidota; class Bacteroidia; order Chitinophagales; family Chitinophagaceae; genus CAZGSG01. The sequence goes on along the minus strand of CAZGSG010000174.1, from coordinate 8,348 downwards.
GACGCTTTTATCAGTAAATGACAGATCACCACCCAGGCAAACTTCAGCAGGCGCTGTAAACGCGGCTTGCGGCTCGGGATAGATCGTGTTCAATATTTTTGTCGATGTGGAAGCACATCCATTGTTGGAAGTAACGGTGAGACCGACGGTGTACGGGCCATTACCACTATAATTGTGAGAGACGGTCTGACCGCTACCGGTTGCCGCATCCCCAAAATCCCATGCATAGGCGAACTGGCTTTCTGAACCGTCGCTGATGGTAGAGAGACTATTGAATAAAGCAGTACCTGCAGGCTGGCATACATCGGGCAGATTAAAATTAACGACAGGAACAGGACTAACTATAATATTACTGGAGAATACAGTACTTGCACATCCACCGCTTGTTTCTACCCGCAATGTCACGGTATAGCTACCGCTGGATGTGTACGTGTGAACAGGCGATGCATTTGCGGCAGAAGTGATAGTCACTACAGGTGACCCATCCCCGAAATTCCATACCCACTTATTAATGACCGAAGCAGCGCTTACAGAAGAAAGGTCTTTGAAAGCAATTGTTTTGCCGGCACAATAAGGAACATCGGCACTGAATTTTGCTTCCGGCGGGTCATTTAATGTAACAGTATGCATCACCGTGTCTGCCTTACAACCGATATCGGTAATAGCAGTATACTTTACATCAAAATTACCGGACCGGGAAAAAGTATGACTGGTGCTGGTCACATCATTTACCGTATTGCCATCGCCAAAATTCCAATGCCAATGTGTGAGCGGCCGGCCGCCGGTATTACCTGGCTTATCGACAAAACTTACCGGGCTCGATACACAGCCATTGGTCGTAAACGCAAAATCTACCGTAGGAAGATCATAGACCTGTAATTCATAATCTATTTCCTGTACGCCATTGCATCCATCCGCAGTTGGATTTTGCGCAACGATCTTTATGGGATAAGAACCGGCGTTGGCAAGAGTGAAACTTCCCGGTAATGTATACTTATATAATGTACGGCCGTTTACCACGGCAGAAGAGGTGAACGCGGGACTGGATAATGTGAGATCCGAAAACCCGATCGCATTCAGGGCCGTTCCGAATACCCATTTTATTTCCGTGGGCTGGTAGGGGAAAGTCATCGAAAGTTCGAATGGCGCATTTTTACAGGCGGCCGGAAAATCAACCGAAGCATAATTATTATTAACAGAAATGTACTGGTACAGATCACGCAGGTTGGTGCCGGCATTGTAACCGTACGATTCTACATTTCCATACCCGTATACGATGGCGGTAAAACCTGTATCCGCTGTTATATTATGTACGGGATTCGCTGCCGATGACCGGGTTACATTTTCCTGTACATAGGAATAACCAGACCCCGGGATGTCAATGATAGTGCCCAAAGGTGGTTGATAATCTATCCGCAGGGAATTCTTATGGATCGTTGGAATAACAATATTAAGGTAATGGTCTGTGACCTGGGTCTGACCCGAAGGCACGTAATTGGCATGAGCGGAAAACAGGGTGATATCAGTAAGGGTCTGTTCCACCGGGTTGATCAGTGTCATTTCCGGATCGGAATTACCACCGCCACAGGTTTGTGAAGTAATATACTGCGCTACCGAAACAGGTTTGTCCGCCTCGATGACAGTGGGCTGATTGGTTTTATATTCATAAAAACTCCCGGCCTGCAAACCTCCCAGCGTAGTAGTAAAACCAGATTCGGTTTTGCGTACAACCGTCGTGGCATCCGTCACAAACACCCGGATAATATCATATGGTTTATTGATAAAGGGGGCGGTCACGAATTTCTTACCCCAGGACTTTGTCGGGAAAAGTTGCTGGTACAGGTTATCGCCACCAGAGGATTGACTACCGCAATCGAAGGCAGACCAGGTAGTGCTGGAAAAAACAGAGATCGGTTGACATCCCTGGGCCGGGTTATTTTGAACCGATCTGACCGTTGACCCGGAAAAATCACCATTCTGTTCACTTTGCAACTGGTACACATCGCCCGCATTAGGCAGCGTAACCTGGAAGGCTACACCCGCCGGGTGCAAACGGCTCCGGTCATTTGCTTTCGGCACGATCTCGATCGTGGTGTTTGGTTGTACGGCCACTACGGTGATTTGTCCATAACCGAAAGGCGATCCGGCCTGACTGCCATAGTTCTGGTAACTGGGCACCACATATTCTTTACCCAGTACCGGAGTAGGCAGTATAAGCGTAGCTCCAGACCTCGCGGAATTAATGATATGGGAATAGACGATCACATTTTTGAGAGAGGTCACATGTATGCCTGCCCCTGAATTGATACCATCGGACTGACCATTGTAGACCTGGAGATTGGAGGCAGCTCCATTCCGTCCTATAAAAATAGTGGTAACCTTATTTGCTGAAACATTAAAAGGAAGTGTGGTTGATCCAACCTTGACCGTTCCGGAAGTAGAGACATCAGATGTCAGGTAAAGCCCCATTACAGAATTAGTCCCGTCTATATGCCCGGTATAGGCGATATAAAAGTCTTTTCCCTTATTGGAAAAATCCTGCGCCTTCAACGCACCGGCAATCATCAATGCAAGTACGAGGGTACTAATCAAATATAATTTTCTCATGCGGTCCAGTCCTGATTGAAGAAGAGAAACGAATTTAATGTAAAAAAAGGGCAGATTCAAAAAGGGGCGAAGAAGGCCGGTATTTATGCTTTTTTATGCTCAGCAAACAGCTACACATATATCAGCAATTCACAACTCTTCATCTTATATTCTTTTTAATTTCAATAAAAATCTACATATGTCTTAAAATCAATTAATTAATACATGTAAATAGAAAATTTTCCGAAAATTGAAATACTGGTATAGTTTCGCCGATTTTACGGCAATCTTATAATACATTTTAATTAAAGTTAGACTTCATTATTATTTAAAAACCATCCACTTAATATAAAATATTAAGCTAACTAAGTTAGCCAAAAAATCTTCTCTCCGATTTCATCCATTTACTAAATAAATTATCTTAAAAATAAAACCCATTTGAGTACCAAAAATAATTTGAAGCGCTCTCCCAGCGCCCGACTCTAAAAACCTGAAGAGGAACGCTGCCGCTCCACCCCGCTGAAAAAAAGAGGTCCTGGTCGTATTTAACAGCTCCGTTTTTTCGCAAGCCGGGCATTCACTATTTTGCAGGATGATGAGAATAGCCGCTTTTATTTTATTGCTCAGCCTCCTGGTTTCCTGCCGGAATTTGAAGCCACCAGTCTTTAACGGAATCGGAAATGTGCGGGTTGGTAAACTATCATTGAGTAAGTCGGCCGTCACTCTTGACCTGAATTTTTTTAACCCCAATCACATGCGGGCAAGGTTAAAAGAGGCGCAGGGGGATGCCTGGATGGACAGTATATTTCTTGGCCATTTTGTGGTCGACACTGCGATCGCAATTCCTGCAAACAGTGATTTTGTAGTGCCGGTAAAGCTGAATGTTGATATGAAGTATATGCTGCAACTTTCCCTGGTCGCTTTTGGAAACGATGAAGTGACGATCACATTAAAAGGAAATGCCCGGGTAGGCAAAGCGGGAATCTATCGAAGCTATCCACTGGATTATTCAGGAAAGCAAAATCCTGGGAAATTATTGCAATAAAAAGCCCGCCTCGTAAGGCGGGTCTGGTATAATTTATTGAGCCGGAGCTGGCGGTTTGGGTTTGGGATGCCCGCCCCCGTCTTCAAATTTTTTACAGGTCTTGGGCAGCTTTTGATAAGCTTCCGGATTTGCCGGTACATCATCCGCGTCATACCCGGCATTGGCAATGGCCGTTTTGATATTCTCGATATTGGTTCGGTCGGTCAGGTATTTCACCATAATCTCTCCTTTTCGCCAATTGATATTGAGGTACTGGATGCCATCATACCTGTCTAGATAGGTAGTTAATCTTTTTTTACACTCTTCACAACGGACATTCGGCGTGCTGATCCTGGCGGTTTCCAGTGCTTTTGTTTGTGCAAAAGAAGCCAGGGCAAACCCAGTAATGGCCAGTGCTGTAATTAGAAAACGTTTCATACGGTGATACGATTTGGCCTCAATTTACAAAACTCCTTTCCAATTGGCCGGGTCGTTGCGCCAATTTAACAAAATACCTTCCTGGTCGGGTGTGATGATTCCTTTTCGTAAAGCCAGTTCGATCAGCACCGGGTAGTTGGTGAGAGAATAATAATCTACCCCTGCTTCGGCAAAAGAACTGGCCGCCTGCGGAAAACCGTAGGTAAAAATGGATACCATTCCTACTACTTCAAGTCCTTCCTTCCGTAATACTTCCACTACCTGCAGGCTGCTTTTACCTGTGGACACCAGGTCTTCTATCACCACCACCTTTTGGCCTTTTTCATAAAACCCCTCGATCTGGTTGCCCAGTCCGTGCTCTTTTGGTTTTGGACGCACATAGATATAAGGCAGTTTTAACTGGTCGGCGGTCATTGCTCCCCAGGCTATTCCTGCCGTAGCAACACCGGCCAGCAGATCCACAGTCGGGTATTTTTCAAATACGACATTACATAATTCCGATTTAATAAAATCGCGGATAAATGGGAAGGATAATACACGCCGGTTGTCGCAATAAATAGGACTTTTCCATCCACTGGCCCAGGTAAAGGGCTGCGTAGGATTTAATTTTATCGCATTGATCTGGAGTAATTTTTCAGCAACGATTGTGGCATCTGTCATGTGGCGAAGTTATCAGAATATAATTCAAAATTAAAAATGCAAAATTAAAAAATAGTCTCCTTAATCGGAAGTGAACTCCGGTTTTGCATTTTTGATTTTTGATTCAACTGACAGGTAAATTTTTTTTTGAAAACATTGCAGGCGAATACAAGTGGCCTAAAGTGGTTTTTAACACGGTAACACGGAGGAATTTGGGTATTTGATCTGAAGAGATTTTTTAGGCCAGGAGGCACGGAGGGGTTAAAATAGATAAGAGATTTCTTATTGATCCGTGCCTCCTTATTCTTAAGTTGGCTTTAAAAAGAGATCGGGCATATGGTCATGTACAAACAAAAAGAATGATCAACAGTGATTCCGTGTAAAAACAAATTTTAGAGACCCCGCCAAACTCCGGTTTTGTATTTTGAATTTAAATTAATGTAGCTTGCCCCAAGTTTAACCGATATGTATACAAAGATCTATTTTGATGATAAGCCTCTTTTTCTTGCTACTGAAAGAGACGCGCTGATCGAGTCCTATATTCACCACGATGATGCTGTATTTATTGATGAGCTGGACCCTCATACGGTCAAATCAATGATCCATGAAATGCAGCAGCCACAGGTACATGCAGGTGTTTTTTTACACCCTGATATGGACGAACTGCAAAAAGCATTATTTAAAAAATTTACCCGTATACAGGCCGCAGGTGGATTGGTGAGGAATGAAAAAAATGAGATCCTGCTTATTTTCCGAAGGGGCAAATGGGATTTACCCAAAGGAAAACTGGATGAGGGTGAAAGCCTTGAAGAATGTGCGCTGCGTGAAGTGGAAGAGGAAACAGGATTAAAAAAACTGCAATTGATCGCTCCCCTGCTGGTTACCTGGCATACCTATCATGAAGGAACTAAGTTCATTCTCAAAGAATCACACTGGTATACTATGATAGCTACCGGCAACCAGGACCTGGTGCCGCAAACGGAAGAGGACATTCATGAAATAAAATGGGTGGCTATTGCTGACCTGGCACCTTATTTAAACAATTCTTTCCCCTCAATAGTGGATGTTTTAAAGACTGGCTTGCCGGAATGATTCCTTGCGGGGGATGATCGCTACTGTCAACCTGCTTACACAGACCAGTTTCTGTAAGTCATCATATATTTTCACATCCCAGACATGTGTATTAGCTCCCAGGTGAAGAGCTGTGGCAATGCCTGTAACATGTCCTTCCCTGGCACTGCGCACGTGATTGGCATTGATCTCCAGTCCCACGCAAATAAACTTGGAATGATCGATCACCATGGCTGAACCAATGCTGCCAACAGTTTCGGAAAGAACACAGGATGCACCACCATGCAAAAGTCCATAAGGTTGCCTGGTACGCTCATCAACAGGCATGGTCGCTTTGATATAGTTGTCACCGATCTCTGTCCAGCGGATGCCAAGGTATTCGCCCATTGTGCCTTTACCGATCGGTTCCAGTTGTTCTATAGTTAGTTCTTTATTAAACCAGATTGACATTTTATTGCTTTTTAGGTAATGACTGATAAACAATATCCGGCAAAAAGAGGCTGGCATTGCCACCATTCCGGATAATATCTCTTACAATAGTCGAGGCAACTGAAGTGTATTTTGGTTCGCCCGTGAGAAAGATCGTTTCAATAGAATTATCTAATGTGCGGTTGGCATCTGCAATTGTTTTTTCATATTCAAAATCACTTACATAGCGAATGCCCCTGACAATATATCTTGCACCGATCAGTTTACAGTATTCCACGGTGAGACCTTCATACACTTCTCCTTCTACCTTGGGTTCATCTTTATAGATCTCTCTTATCCATTGCAGGCGTTGATCGGCGGAGAACATCGGGGCTTTTGATGCATTGAGCCCTATACCCACAATGATCTTATCAAATAATGGCAATGCGCGGTTGATAATATCGGTATGGCCCAGTGTTACGGGATCGAATGTGCCGGGAAATAAACAGATACGTGACATATTGCTAGTTTCAGAGTTCCTGGTTCAGCGTCTGCGGTTCAACGTTTTTGGTTTGTAAGTTCTTAAAACCGAAGCTTTATTACTTTTCAGAACTTATGAACTCCTCAACCCTGAACTCTGCGAACTTAATTATTATTATTCGAAAGCAGGTAAAGAACAGCCATTCTGACCGCGACGCCATTTTCTACTTGCTGCAAAATAATGGATTGTTTGCTGTCTGCCACATCACTATCCAGTTCCACGCCACGGTTGATCGGTCCGGGGTGCATGATCACGATCTCCTTATGTAATCCGTCCAGTAATTTACGACTGATGCCGTATGCCAGGTTATATTCACGCAAAGAAGAAAACAGCACCTGGTTTTGTCTTTCCAGTTGAATACGCAATACATTGGCCACATCACACCACTCTAGTGTTTCTTTGAGATCATAACTCAGCTCTACACCAAATGCTTCCCGGATATACTTGGGAATAAGCGTGGGTGGACCGCATACTGTAACATGCGCACCCATTTTTTTCAACAGGTAGATATTACTTTGCGCAACCCTGCTATGCATGATATCGCCGATAATTGCTATTTTTTTTCCTTCAAGACCGCCCGTGCTTTCTTTAATAGACAGGGCATCGAGCAAGGCCTGTGTGGGATGCTCGTTCACACCGTCACCGGCATTAATGATAGCCGCCGGAATATGGTTGGCTAAAAAATGGGGAGCCCCGCTGGCGCTATGGCGCATTACTACCATGTCCACTTTCATGGACAGAATATTATTTACCGTATCCAGGAGCGTCTCTCCCTTGGACACAGAAGAACCCGAGGCGGCGAAATTGATGGTATCGGCAGATAATCTTTTTTCTGCCAGCTCGAAAGATATCCTTGTTCGAGTGGAGTTTTCAAAGAAAAGGTTTACGATGGTCACATCGCGCAGCGAAGGGACTTTCTTTACAGGTCTTTGTAAAACTTCTTTGAATTGCTCTGCCGTCTGAAGAAATAAGGAAATATCTTCTTTAGTGAGATCTCTGATACCGAGGAGATGTTTGGTAGAAAGGCTCATTAAAGAGCGAAGTTAGGGTAAAGGGATCAAAGTTTTGAGTTCAACATCCAAAGTTTTGAGTTCAACATCCAAAGTTTTAAGTTCCGGGTCCGGGAGCTAAAGGATGAACCATGAACTTAGCACTTCGGATTATAATTATTCAGAAATAACAACGCCTTCTTCCCCATCCCTTATTTTCCAACGCACTTTTACTTTTTGAGAAACAAATGAGTCGATGGCCTTTCCGACATAATCCGGTTGTATGGGAAACTGCCGGCTGAAACGCCGGTCTATCAGTACACATAATTCTACTTTTTCCGGGCGGCCAAAATCAAGTAATGCATCCAGCGCCGCACGGATAGTACGACCTGTATATAATACATCATCGATCAGTACTACTTTTTTTCCTTCTATCGAAAAGGGAATCCTGGTCTGGTTTGCAACATGCAATCCTTCCCGGATATCATCCCGGTAGAAAGTGATATCCAGTTTGCCATAATATATTCTTTCAGCGGGGTCCTGCTGTTCGATCTCCTTCACAATCCGGTCAGAGAGATAAATCCCCCTTGGCTGCAGGCCAATGAATACCAATTTGTCCTGCGAAATATTATTTTCCAGCACCTGGTGGGCC
>CAZGSG010000173.1:0-12304 GCA_964528095.1 uncultured Terrimonas sp. | reverse complement strand
ATCAGTTCTTTGTTTTTATTAAGCAAAAAATATTTATAGACCAGGGCCAGCCGGTTGTTGAAAAGGTGAGCCTGGTTGGCATCATGCACAATAAGATGATTGAGTGTATTAAGTGAGTTAAAAATAAAATGCGGGTCCATTTCATTAGTAAGAGCCTGTAGCTCGGCCTGCGTTCTTTCTTTATCCAGTTGGTCTACCACTTTATTATCTATTTCTCTTTCCTTGCTCAGGAAAAGTATTTCGTACACCAATGTAAAAACGATAATAGCGGCGAGGCAGGCAATAAGGAATTTATAAACACCAGCCCAGCTAAATGCTTCCCGCGAAATCTTCAACCATATCAGTGATGAGAAGCCGGCAATGGCTGTTCCATACAACAGGGATGTAAAAGCGACCGTACTTATTTTGGAAAAAGGATTGGAATATGGCGCATAAAGCGGGCGTAATTTTCCATGTATCCAGTTACAACCAATCCAAATTAACAAAGATGTTAATATGAAAAACAGGTTGGCCGCTATCAGTTCCGGAACAGAATATAATTCATACGTGATCAGGCCCGACACAATAGGAAGCATGATCCCCAGCACAGGAATAAAAATAACTTTCAAAAGCAAATCCTTGATCATAGCAGCCGTGGTTAGGTTTTACAATACCTATTTTTTCCCTGAAATTTCTCATGTGCATGATTTATAACGGTAAATCGTACATAAAACTATCTGTACATACTGTTAAGCAAGTACAAAATTTTTTTCATGGACGATTTCCATTACAAGTGGTAAAAGAAAATCCATAAATAGGAAGCTGATTGGTGAAGGACGAAGTCTAAGCGTTAATAATGAGTACTGAAACCCTTATTTCGCTGCATTGACTATCTGATATACAGGTTGTTTTTCTTAGGATTTGGATAAACGGGTTTTAGTTTGGATAAATGGCATCGGTTATAAAATAAAGTACCCAGAATTATAAAATTCATGTTCTGGTAACAAAGCCGGTATTCCAGGACACTTCTTCCTTCATTTTGTTGCCTATCCCTGAACGAAAACCAAATCAAATAGTAAGCTTATGAAAAAATTAGTACTGATCTTTCTATTAGTATTGCCCGGATTATCGCTTCTTGCCCAGCGGACGATCACGGGTAAAGTGACCGACGAAAACGGCGCTCCCGTTGCCAACGTCAGCGTTACAGTCAAAGGAACAAAAACAGGCGTTACCACCAAAGAAGACGGCTCGTATAGTATACAGGCGCAGGAACGGGACGTGCTGATTTTTTCTTATATCGATAAAGGCGGTGAAGAAATAGCCGTTGGTAACAAGACTTCTATCGATATTTCCTTAAAACCATTGGAGAAGGCCTTACAGGAAATAGTCGTGGTGGCGTATGGTACGGCAAAAAAAGAAAACTTTACGGGCTCTGCTACGCGAATCGAAGGAAGTAAGATCGTTAACCGTCCACTAACAAGTGTTGTAAATGCATTGGCAGGAGCAGCACCCGGCGTACAGGCCAGTGCCGGAAGCGGCCAACCTGGTACAAGCCCGGCGATACGTATCCGCGGCTTTGGATCAATCAATGCGGATAACGAACCATTGTACGTAGTAGATGGGGTGCCTTATTCTGCAAGCATTGCAAATATCAATGTGGATGATGTGGAATCCATTTCTTTATTAAAAGATGCTTCTTCTACTTCTTTATATGGCGCAAGGGCAGCCAATGGAGTTGTAATGATAACAACAAAAAAAGGAAGGAAAGGAAAACCACAAATAAATCTCCGGGCAACAAAAGGGTTTAGTTCACGTGGCATCGAGGAATACGATCGGGTGAATGCCCAGGAATATTATCCGCTGATGTGGGAAGCATATCGTAACAGTTTAGCATATCGAGCAGCCAATCCGATCGCTCTTGCACAAGCCAGCCAGATTGCTTCGGGACTGGTGGCCGGACAGAATGGTATAAAAGATCTGCTTGCTTATAATCCATTTAATGTGGCCGCAAATGCAATAGTAAGACCTGATGGCACATTAAACCCGGCTGCCAATCTGATTTATAGCCCTGATGACCTGGATTGGGCAGGAAAAATAAAACGAACCGGTGTTAGGGATGATTACAATGTGAATTTCGGCGGTGGTCTCGACAAAACCGATTATTTTGTTTCACTCGGTTATCTGAAAGACAAAGGGTTCACGATCAAAACCGATTATGAGCGTTATTCCGGAAGAATTAATCTAAACTCTCAGTTAGCTTCCTGGTTCAAGACAGGTATAAACCTGACAGGAACATTTACAAAGTCAAATATAGCGGTCGATCCTTCTGTAAACCCTGCGAATAGTTCTACCGCTTTTGTGAATCCATTCTTTTTTTCAAGGAATATAGGCCCGATATATCCGGTATATGCACAGGATCAGACAACAGGCATGTACTTACTTGATCCGCTTACTGGTGCAAAACAATATGACTATGGTAATCTTACTGCACTGGGATTACCTAATCGCCCCGGCGGTGCATTCGGCGGCAGGCATATTATTGCAGAAACAGAGTTGAATGAAAACATTTTTAAAAGAAATGTGTGGAGCGCCCGTACTTACGGAGAATTCAGTTTCCTGCGTGATTTTAAATTCACTACTAATATCAGTGCCGATGTAGACAACAGAACTGACCTTACCTATCAAAATAAAGTGGTCGGTGATGCTGCTCCGGCGGGTTCATTGTCCAAAGAAATAAATACGATCACGACTATTAATCTCAACCAGCTATTGAATTACAGCAGGACTGTAGGTAATCATTCCTTTGAAGCATTACTGGGACATGAGAATTATGACCTCAAGCTCGACAACACCTTAACGGCAAGGCAGAACCAGATCGTGGATGGCATTTTTGAACTCGTGAATTTCACTACGACCACGGCCCTTACTTCTACGCTGGATAAATATAAAGTTGAAGGTTATTTTTCCAGGCTCAATTATAATTTTCAGAATAAGTATTTTATTTCCGGTTCGTTCAGAAGAGATGGATCAAGCCGGTTTGCACCCGAAAACCGTTGGGGAAATTTCTGGAGTGCGAGCGCGGGATGGAGAATTGATAAAGAAAAATTCATGCAGAACATTTCATGGATCGATCAGTTAAAATTAAGAACATCCTACGGTGAAACGGGTAATGATGCTATACTCGGACCAGCACCTGTATATCCGCAGCTTTATTATGCTTCACAACCATTGTTTGCATTGGGATGGAATAACGGAGCAGAGCCCGGCCTGATACGGGGTACGTATGCAGATCCCAATACCGCTGCAGTTACAAATTATGGTAGCCTGGGAAATCCGGACCTGACCTGGGAAACCAATAAAACGTTTGATGCAGGATTAGAATTTATTTTATTTAAGAACAGGCTCAGTGGTAGTGTGGAATTTTTCCGTCGTACTTCTGATAATTTATTATTTGATGTGCCGCTTCCTGTGTCTGTGGGTGTACTGTCACAGATACGCAATATCGGCTCAATGTACAACCAGGGCTGGGAAGCCAGTCTGAATGGGGATGTGATCCGGAAAAAGGATTTCACCTGGAATATGAATGTCAATTTCACCACTTTTAAAAACAAGGTAACCAGTTTACCACAGGATGAGATCATTCCTCTTGGCTCAACAAAAAAATTAATGGCTGGACATTCTATCTATGATTTCTGGCTGCGCGATTTTCAGGGTGTTGATCCCGCTGATGGTGCATTATTATACCGTGCTAATGTATATGATGCCAGTAATTCCCGTATCAGGGGTAAGGATGATACCGTTACAATCAGTCAGAATAACGCCAAATTCACTTACCATGGATCAGCTATACCGGATTTCTATGGAAGCGTCAGCACTTCATTCCGTTATAAGTTTATCGAGTTGTCTGGTTTGTTCACTTACCAGGTTGGTGGTAAAGTATATGACGCTACCTGGGCTGCTATCATGAGTTCAGGAACATATGGTGCTGCTTTGAGTAAAGATGTACTGCGTCGCTGGCAAAAACCTGGCGACATTACAGATGTGCCAAGAATGGATGCCGGTCAGACATCGGCCTTTAATTCCATATCCAGCAGGTGGCTGACAGATGCTTCCAATCTTAGTATCCGTAATATAACGCTCAGCTTTATTGCTCCACAACGACTTTTAAGCATCGTAAAAATGCAAAGCGCCCGTTTCTACATAAGCGGAGAAAACCTTGCACTTTTTTCCAAACGTAAAGGAATGAATGTAGAACAGCAGTTTACCGGTGTTACCTCCAATGTATATAATCCTACAAGAATTATAACAGCAGGAGTCAATCTTAACTTTTAAAATTTTTATAAAAATGAGAATGCTTATTATAAAATCATCTGGTATCGGATTGGTATTACTCCTGTTTTTTTCTTCCTGTAAAAAATCATATCTGGATACTAAACCAAGTGACGCAATACCTGCCGATAAGGGGATTACCAATATCTCTGATGCCACTGCATTGATCAATGGAATGCATCGTACAATGTATGCCCGCTATAATTCACAGGGAGAAGGCGGCCAGGGTTCGCTCATGATCGTAGCAGATGCGCTGGGTGAGGACCTGGTGATGTCGGCATTGGGAAACAACTGGTTTATAACAACAGTGCGTTGGACAGATCACCGGAATATCAATGGCGGGTTTAATTATATGGCCTACCAGTTATATTATCAATTGATAGCGAATGCAAACCTGCTCAACAGCAGTATTTATAACATAACAGGAGTAGCAGCCGATAAACAATTGCTCAAAAGCGAGGCGCTTACTTATCGTGGATGGTGTTACTACAACCTGGTACAGTTATTTGGAAAAAGGTACAATAGCACAGCCACGAACAGCCAGTTGGGAGTTCCATTGGTGCTGACCACTACCACTGAAAGTATTGCCCGCTCTACAGTAGAGGAAGTATATACGCAAATAAATAAAGACCTGGATGATGCGATCACGGGTTTTGCTACAGCTACTCCCAGGCCAAACAAATCACATCTGAATATAGGAGTAGCGCAGGGAATAAAAGCGAGGGTCGCATTGAGCCAGGGAAAATGGAGCATAGCAGCACAGTTTGCTGCGCTGGCACGCACCGGGTATTCATTAATGAGTAATGCTCAATACCTGGAAGGGTTCAACAATATTGGCAATCCTGAATGGATATGGGGAAGTGATCAGACGGAAGAGCAGGGTATAGGGTTTGCTAATTTTTTCGCATACATGTCCTCGAATTATAACTCAACGAATATCCGTACTAATCCGAAACTGATCAACTCCTTATTATACAACCAGATTTCAGCTACTGATATTCGCAAACAAATATGGGACCCTACGGGGACTGCAATACCTGCGGCGCTGGTTGCTCCCGGAGGATTGAGAAGGGCTTTTATGACAAGAAAATTTTTGTCTACCAGCCAGGCAAGTAGTGTAGGAGATATTCCATATGTACGTATTGCGGAAATGTATTTAATAGAAGCTGAAGCGAAAGCTCGTGGAGGCGATGAGCCTGGCGCGCGTACTGCTTTGTTCACGCTTGTAAAGAACAGGGATGCTAATTATGTATTGTCGGCCAATTCCGGCCAGGCATTGATCGACGAAATACTATTCCATCGCCGCGTAGAACTATGGGGAGAAGGGTTCCGGTTCCTAGATCTGAAAAGACTGAATCTGCCACTTAACAGAAATGGCGCTAACCATACGGCGTCTGTTGCACTGGTATTTGATATCCCGGCGGGTGACAATCAATGGGAGTTCTTATTCCCCCAGACTGAAATTAATGCTAATAAAAAGATTGTGCAGAACCCTCTTTAAGAAGGTGGTTGTATAGTTTTTACCAAAGGTTACCGGAAACGGTGACCTTTTTTTATTAGTAATATGAGAATCATTACTGCTGATATTGCCAGGGTCGACCCTGCTTGCACAAAGAGAAAGTACCAGGAAGTTGAAAAAGGGCTCGATTTATGCAGCTATCATGCCTGTTTCGCCATTTCAGCACTTGGAATCGACTTTTTAAAGAGCTATAAAACAGATTCAGTAATAACTCATGTTTGGGTAATTGATTTTCATGTTTCAATACGGTTACTCAGTATTGGTATTACATGGTTTGGTTTATGTTATTCATGCTTCGGTATTATATACCCGGTTTGCGGGGACATATATGGCGAAATTGCTGCCTAGTTGTAGATTCTTAAAACTAAAACTATGCGGTTTATGAAAAAAATTCTGCTGTTAGCAGCATGTTCTTTGTTTTCCCTGTTACTTTTCGCACAACGAAGTGTGACCGGCACGGTAAAAGATGATAAAGGTGTCCCGGTTTCTTCTGCTACAGTGCAGGTAAAAGGCTCTTCTACGGGTACGGTTACCAAGTCTGATGGTACTTACTCGCTTACTATTCCCTCTACTGCAAAACAACTTGAAATAAGTTATGTGGGTATGGCTACGCAGACAATAGATATCGGTTCTGGTTCTGTTTATTCGGTGACGCTTGCACAGGTAGGTGCCGGCAGCCTGGACGAAGTAGTCGTAACAGGTTATGGCAGTGCACAAAAAAGAAGGAACCTTACGGCTTCTATTTCGACCGTTGGAGCAAAAGATCTTGAAAATAAACCATTCCCAACTATCAGCCAGATGTTTGCGGGTAAAGTTGCGGGTTTGATAGCGCCGGCTTTCAGCGGCCAGCCTGGTGCTGCGCAGCAAGTGCGTATCAGGGGTATTGGTTCTATCACCGCAGGTTCTGAACCTTTGTATGTAATAGACGGAGTTATTATGAATGCGGGTGATCTTTCAAGGGTGTCTACAACAGCTAATTCACTTGCGGGTATCAATGCAAACGATATCGAAGAAGTTAATTTCTTAAAGGATGCACAGGCTACTTCTATCTATGGTTCAAGAGGTGCCAATGGCGTAATTCTTATAACTACTAAAAAAGGTAAAGCAGGAAAAACAAAATTCCGTGCTGATGTGGAAATTGGATCTACCGGCAAAATGAATATTCCTGATGATGCACGTCCGTTAAATGCAGATGAATGGATGACGCTACTGGAAGAAGGATTAAGAAACGCGGGTTACAGCCAGGCGATCATTGATCAGCAGGCGGCTAGTTATGGTAAAGGTTCAGGCGTAAATACGGACTGGGTTGACCTGGTTACAAGAAGAGGTCAGCAACAACAATATAATGTGTCAGCTTCCGGTGGTGAAGGCAAGACAACATTTTATCTTTCCGGTGGTTATTTCAAACAGCAGGCCAGTACAATAGCTTCTGATTTTGAAAGATATTCTCTTACTACCAACCTGAAACATACAGCAAGTGAAAAGCTTAATTTCTCACTTAATTTCTCTGTAAATAACTCTTTGCAAAATACACCATCTAATGGTGGCGCGTTTGCAAACCCAACAGGAGGTATTGCTTTCCTTCGCCCAACTCAAAAACCTTATAACGCGGATGGCACATTGAACATAGATCGTGTAGGTAATACTAATTTCCCTACCACTTTTAATCCACTGTACCTCGCAGCAAATGATCAGAAAAAACTAACAACTACACAGGCGCGTGGTAGTATTTTCGGTGAGTATAGCATACTGAAGAATTTGAAATTCAACTCACGTTTTGGTATCGATTACAGTGCCCTGGAGGAATACCGGTTTGATAATCCGTTCCATGGAGATGGAAGAACCGCCAGTGGTCGTGGTTATGCTTTTTATACAAGAGTATTTAACTGGATAAACACCAACCAGTTGGTATATAATTTCTATGCCGACAGAACAAAAAACATGCGGATTGAACTGGTAGCTGCATATGAATCACAGAAATCAAAAGAATATGATATTTCCGCACAGTCAAATGGTTATCCTCCAACTTCACAATTGCCTTTATCTACCAATGCGGCTACTGTTGTGAATGGCAGACTTGCCGCTACTGACTATTCCTTTAATTCTATTATCTCTTCAGGATCGGTAAATTACAAAGGAAAATATGTTCTCAGCGGATCGTTCAGAAGGGATGGTTCTTCAAGATTTAGCGAGAATAACCGTTGGGGTAATTTCTGGTCAGTGGGTGGTGCATGGAATATCGACAAAGAGGCGTTCTTTAGTTCTGTTAATTTCGTTAGCAGCCTCAAACTGCGTGGATCGTACGGTCGCACTGGTAATGCAGGTATTGGTAACTATGCGTGGAGACAGACCTTTGGATATGGAGCAAACTACAACGGACAGCCTGGGGGTACCTTCAATACGATTGGTAACTCTGATCTGACCTGGGAAGGGAATGGACAGATGGACTTTGGTATTGATGCAGGGTTTTTCAAAGATCGCCTGAGCATCACAGCTGATTACTACAAGAGAATATCTGATGGTTTATTATTCGCAGATCCATTATCCTCTGTTACAGGATTCAATTCCATCACACGTAACATTGGTAAGATGCAAAACACTGGATTGGAGTTTACCATCAATGCAACGCCAATCAGCACAAAAGACTTCAGGTGGGACCTGAATTTCAATATCTCTTTCAACAAGAACAAGGTGACCAAACTGCCAGGTGGCAAGGATATCATCGATGGAAACTTTATCCTGCGTGAAGGTCATGACTACCGTTCATACTATTCCAGAGTATATGTAGGCCTTGATCCTGCTAATGGCCATCCTCTTTGGTATAAAGATTCTACACATACTTCTACTGTTAACAACCGCTCATTGGCTACAAGAGAGTTGCTGGATAAGAGTGCATCACCAAAATCATTTGGTGGCTTTAGTAACACCTTTACTTATAAAGGATTTAGTTTAGCCGGTGATTTCATCTTCAACTATGGTAACTATGTTACAGATGCCTGGGCTTTCTATCTTGTAGATGGTATCAACCCAACTGATCAGCGTTATGCAATGAATCTGCGCAGATGGCAGAAACCAGGCGATGTGACTGATGTTCCAAAATATGTATATGGAGCAACTACGAATGCGTCTTCTTTCTCTACAAGGTTTTTACAGAAAGGTGATTATATCCGTCTGAGGAATATCACATTGGGTTATAATATGGATAGTAAAGTTGCTAATAAGCTACACCTGAGCACGGTTAATTTCTACGTACGTGGAACAAACCTGTTCACTAAAACATATGATAAGAACCTGACTATTGACCCTGAGCAGGGTGTGAATTCTGCTTCTAACCTCAATATTTATTACAGCAAAACAATCACTGTTGGCCTGAATCTCGGATTCTAGTCTTTTAAAAATATTAATATGAAATCAATCAATATTTCTTTCGTTGCAGTGCTGAGTTTAGTATTGGCGTTCAGCTCCTGTAAAAAAAGCTTCACCGACCTGAAGCCATACAACGCACTTCCTTTGCCTGATGCCTTGAATAGTGAGGCTGGCTTAAATACTGCTATCAACGGAATGTATGCCGGTATGCGTAGCGTGAACCTCTATGGCAGAACACTTCCCCTGAAAGGAGACCTGATGGCGGATAACGTATACGTTAAAGTGGGCAATTCCGGCCGTTACCTTGATTTTAATGATTATAATATCCTGGTGGGAAGTGCAAACCCACAAGGTGTATGGCAATCTGCTTATGTTGTTATAAAGAATGCCAATACGATCATCAACTCTACGCTTACTTCTAATCCTAATATCAACCAGTTTAAGGGTGAAGCCTATGCTACACGGGCGCTCATGTATTTTGAACTGATTAGGAATTTTTCAAAGGCTTATACAGTTGATGCAAATGCCCTGGGCGTGCCTATCATAACGGAGTTTGATCAGAACATCTTGCCAACGCGTAATACGTCCAAGCAGGTATATGACCTGATCATCGCAGATCTTAACCAGGCTTTTACACTTATGACGCAAACCTATAACAGCACTATGACAATAGCTGGAACAGGTGCGACAAGACCCCTGAACTCTTCTTACTTCACTAAATACGGTGCCCGCGCTTTACAGGCTAAAGTATATATGCATATGGGAGATTTCCCCAATGCAAAAATAGCAGCGCTGGATGTGGTACAAAACAGTGGTGTGTCGCTGGTAACAAATGCAGGCTATGTAGGATATTGGAAAAGTGCAACTCCACGTACTGACAGGGTAGAAACCTTGTTCGAAATAACCAGTGATATAGGCAACAATAATGGTACAGACGCACTTGCTTATTTTTATGAATCGGCTGGTTATGGCGATGCACAGGCTACCAACGACCTTTATAATAAGTATGGTGTGAATGATGTAAGAAGACAGGTTATTTTGCCAACAGTAGTTAGCGGAAATACTGTGTACTTCAATAATAAGTATTCCAATACTACTAATGCGAACGAAAAAGATGATACCAAGATATTACGGTTTGCTGATGTGCTGCTGATCCTTGCAGAAGCCTATGCCCGTACAAGCGACGAACCAAATGCACTCATCCGTCTGAACCAGGTAGCACAAAACAGGGAAACTGGTTTTGCAGGATATGCATCTGCCGGTCCTCAGTTAATCGCTGATATTATTAATGAAAGAAGAAAAGAGCTGGCATTTGAAGGTGACCGTTTCTTTGATCTGCAACGCCTTAATTTACCTATCACCAAAGTTAAAAGAGAGAATCCTACTGTATCTACAGTTATTGCAACAGATAACTTTATGCGGATTTTCCCAATACCTCAGGTAGAAGTAGATGCGAACCCTAATATCAGGCCGCAACAAAACCCAGGCTACCAATAAGAATTAATACATACTTAAATAATAGTATATCAGAAAAGCCGCCCCCAGGGGCGGCTTCTGTTTTAACGGGCAATAATAATTTCTGAAGAATGAAAACCTTCAGCTAAAATGCCTGAACAAATATCTCAAAAAACAAGTAGGTTTTTTTAATGCTTTAATGGCGATTATTCATGTTTTGGAAAAGCCGCAAATTCGCCAAGAAGCATATAGCTGTTATTTAGTGTCTCAAACTTACTAAAACCATAGCCAATGATGAAAAGACTACTATTATTTACAGCCATACTTATTGCGGGCATTACTGTTGCTGTGGCACAGCGTACCGTTTCCGGAACGGTAACGGACGCAAGGGATAACTCACCTCTGTCCGGAGTAAGTGTTACGGTGAAGGGAACGCGTACAGGAACCACCACAAATGCAGCGGGGCAATATTCCATTTCTATGCCGGAAAAATCGGTGCTTATATTTTCCATCATTGGATTTGCCTCTCAGGAAATCAATAGCGATCAGAACCGGATCGATATACAACTACAGGTAGCTCAGTCCAACTTACAGGAAGTAGTGGTTACGGGCTATACTACTCAGAATAAGCGCTCAATTGCCGGTTCTGTATCCAAGATACAGGCTGATGAGGTTAAATTTCAACCTATCGGTTCTTTTGACAAGGCCTTACAGGGAAAAGTACCGGGACTGCTTTCTCAATCATCCTCCGGTCAACCAGGTGCCGCAGCCGAAGTAACTATCCGTGGTAAGGGTTCTATCAATGGAACCAATACTCCATTATATATAGTTGATGGTATACAGATAAATGCAGCTGATTTTGCAACAATCAACCCGGGTGATATAGAATCATTCACCGTTCTCAAAGATGCGGCTTCTACTTCTATTTATGGTTCCCGCGGTGCAAACGGTGTGATCGTTTTAACGACCCGTAAGGGACGTGCGGGACAAACCGTAGTTAACTACGATGCGCAATATGGATTTTCAGAACTGCCCAAAAGCAATCTGCAATTAATGACTTCTGCGCAGAAACTGCAATACGAATTCTATGACAGGAGTTTTGGCGTCAATCCATTTGGCTGGTCGCCGGAAGAAGTTGATAGCTTAAGCAAGATCAGGGCAACCATTAAAGATGTTCTTTTTCAGAAAGGGATCACGCAGCAACATCAGGTAAGCGCTTCAGGTGGCAATGAAAGAACACGTTTCTATCTTTCCGGGTCCATTTTTGACCAGCAGGGTGTAGTCATGACAACGGGGTTAAAAAGATATACTGGCCGCGTGAATATTGAAAACTCATTCAGCGATTTCAAAGTGGGATTAAATGCGAGCATGGGATATTCAAGAGTTCGTGGTACGCTGGAAGGTGATACCTATGTGGGAAGCCCCCTGAATGCGATCCGCTGGTTCAATCCGTATCTGAGCCTGTATGATGCGGAGGGCAATTACCAGGATGATGATCTGCAGGGCCAACCTAATCCTCTTCGTGAATTGCTGGGCACTAACAATAACACCGACCAGATGAAAGGTATCGGAAATGCTTATATTGAATACAATGTGCCATGGGTAAAAGGATTGAAAGCAAGAGGTGGTTTTGAAGTAGATATTGAATGGAAGAAC
>CAZGSG010000172.1:0-12308 GCA_964528095.1 uncultured Terrimonas sp. | reverse complement strand
ATCCAGGCCGAGATCATGAAGCAGCAGGAAATAGCTACCAAAGCGGTGATCGTGGCCGAAGAAGATGAACGACAGCGTATCGCACGAGATCTGCATGATGGTGTGGGCCAGATGATGAGTGCGGCCAAAATGAATCTTTCCGCCTTTGAATCGGCTATCCGATTTACAGATACAGAACAGCAGCTTTCTTTTGAAAAGATCATTGGCCTCGTGGATGAAAGCTGTAAAGAGATCCGCAGCGTATCGCATAACATGATGCCCAACGCGCTATTAAAGAACAGTCTTGCGTCCGCGATCCGCGATTTCATTGATAAAATGGATAAAAAATCGTTACAGGTACATGTATATACCGAAGGACTGGATGAACGGCTGGACCCCAATGTGGAAACGGTATTTTACCGGGTGATCCAGGAATGCGTGAACAATGTAATAAAACATGCCGGTGCTTCTACACTTGTTTTTTACTTAAACACTGTCAGGGATGGGACCATCGGTACCATTGACGACAAGGGAAAGGGTTTTGAGACTTCAATAAATGAAAAATTTGATGGCATCGGCCTTAAAAATATTATGACACGCGTAGGTTACCTGAAAGGCACAGTTGATTTTGATTCTTCTGCCGACCGGGGTACTGTGATCGCCATACATGTTCCGCTCTAATAATACCAGTTGGTGCTATGATAAGAATTGAAAGAAAAATAATTACGGGAATATTGTTTCTGCAGGTAGCGATCCTGTCGCAGGCACAAACAAAAGAGTTAGACTCTCTTCAAAAAATCGCGATTGCCGCATCCGGCCCAAAGCAGATTGACCTGTATGCCCAACTTTCGGTGCTTGCCAGGAATACTAATACAGATACCGCTTTTTATTTTGCAAATAAAGCCAATGAACTGGGAGAAGCTTCGGGTACCGATGATGGCAGAATAAAGGGACATATCGCGCTGGGCAGGGTACTGGCAGCAAGAGCCAGTTACCAGCTTGCTATTAAATATTTTTCGCAGGCGCTCGTTCTTGCAGAAAAAAATAAGAGTGATTCTCTCACAGCAGCCTGCTATAATGGTATAGGCAGCTCCCAATGGCAATTGGGTATGCATGCCGAAGCATTGAACAATCATTTCAAAGCCCTGCAGATAAGAGAAAAAATAAATGACAGCAAAGGCATCACAGCAAGCAAGATCAATATCGGCATGGTTTATCAAACACAGGATAAATTACCATTAGCTGAAAAATATGTAGGAGAAGCGCTGGATATGCTGCGCGAGAAAGTGGAGGACCCTACCCTGCTTATTTCCGCATTGCATACGCAAGCAAATATTTATGGCATGCAGGGAAAGATAAAAGAAGCCCTCGAACTGGATAAGGAAGGGATTGAAGTAGCAGAACGAACAAATAATGAGTTTGCCAAATCCGTTTTCTATGATAATATGGGCAACTGTTACCTGTATGGCGATCCACCAGACTATCAGAAGGCGCATGATTATTTTAATAAAACACTGCGTATAGATTCTGTTTTTAATAATAAAAAACAGATGAGCGATAGTTATCTCAATATCGGCAATGTTTTTTCTGCTCAGAAACAATATGATAAAGCCATAACGAGTTTTCTGCGATCCGTAGAACTGGCCGATGAATCGGGCTATATCCAGGGCAAATTGAACGCGTTGAATACCCTGTCAGGCCTGTATAATATTTCAAACCGGCACCAGGAAGCATATGAGGCATTAAAAAGATCATTGAAAGTAAAAGACAGTCTTTTCAACACAGCAAGCGAAGCAAAAATAGCTGAGGTACAAACGGTATACGAAACAGAGAAAAAACAACAGCAGATCAACCTGCAACAGGAGCAACTCAGTAAGAAAAATTATATACTGTTGGCAGTGGGCGTTGTAGCCCTGTTGCTCGCTTTGCTCGGCTATTCATTCTACCGGCGCAACAGGTTGCGCCAACAGGCCAAATTACAATCGGAGATCATGAAACAGCAGGAGCTTGCCACAAAAGCCGTGATAGAAGCGGAAGAACAGGAACGTCAGCGTATAGCCCGCGATCTGCATGACGGGGTTGGGCAAATGATGAGCGCGGCTAAAATGAATCTTTCCGCATTTGAATCCGATGCATCGTTTCGCAACATGGACCAGCAGCTTTCATTTGAGAAGATCATAGGCCTGGTAGATGAGAGTTGCAAAGAGATCCGCAATGTATCCCACAACATGATGCCCAATGCATTATTGAAGAATAGTCTCGCCACCGCTATCCGTGATTTTATTGATAAAATGGATAAGAAAACCCTGGAAGTGCACGTTTATACGGAAGGGCTGGATGAACGACTGGACTCGAATGTGGAAACGGTGTTTTACCGCGTGATCCAGGAATGTGTGAATAATGTGATCAAACACGCGGAAGCTACAGTGCTTGATATTTCACTGATAAGAGATAAGGATGGCATAAGCGCTACGATCGAAGATAATGGTAAAGGCTTCGATAGTACAGATAAGGAACGTTTTGACGGAATTGGTTTGAAGAATATTATTACCCGTATTGAATACCTCAAAGGAACAGTTGATTTTGATTCCGCCAAAGGAAGAGGTACGGTGATCGCGCTGAACGTACCACTGTCCTGAAAATGATGGCTAAATGCTGATCAGGGTCAATTTCCCCGATCAGTTATGAAGACCACTGGATTTTTAGTACTTTACACCTACCACCACACATGAAGAACGAAAAGATACTCCTCGCCCTCGTAGATGATCACCAGATCGTAATTGACGGACTTATGTCCCTGCTAAAGGGGCATGACCAGTTTCGTTTCGCTTTTGCAACAACAGACGCCACGGAAGTACTAAAGAAAATTGAAGAACAACCGGTAGATATCCTGTTGACCGATGTAATGATGCCGCGACTTGCCGGTAATGAACTGGCCAAACAGGTAAAAGAAAAATTTCCTGCTATAAAAATACTGGCGCTTTCCATGAGTGGCGAAGGCGACCTGGTAACGGGAATGATCAATGATTCGGATATTTCGGGTTATGTATTAAAGAATATAGGTAAGCAGGAACTGGTCAAAGCGCTTGAAAAAATCGCCCAGGGCGGCATCTACTTCAGTGAGGAAGTGATCACGGAACTGCAACGCAGTACCACAAGAAAAAAACAAAACGAAGAAGCGCACCTGACCGATCGCGAGATCGAGATCATCCGCCTGATAGAAAAAGAATACAATAATAAACAGATCGCGGAGGCATTGTTTATCAGCGAACGAACAGTAGAAACGCACCGGAAAAACATATTTCGAAAAACCTGTACCAACAGTGTGATCGGCCTGGTCAAATACGCGTACGAGCACAAACTGGTTTAAAGAGGATTCAAACGCCCGGCGCCGCCCGTCCAAAAATAATGTTAACATCCGATGGCAGCGTACCTTTACAGGGAAACAATCGTCCTAGCTATCAAATGGACCCAATGAAAAGAGCTTTACTTTTTATTCTTCTCAGCGCTTGTTTTTTTGCCAGGGCCGGTGCCCAGCAGGTAGATAGTATATTTTTTAACCTGTATACCGATAGTCTTAAAAAAGGAACACACAATTATATCAACATTGATGGCAAGCTAAACAATGGCCGGTGGATGCCGCTCACCGGAAAAGAGATCGAGTTCACGGCATCTTCCTGTGAATTTTCAGGTAATGAACTAATCGTTCCTGCAGGATTCACAGAAGAAAAGATAAAGGTCAAAGCTGTATTAAAAAGCAATCCATCGGTCTGGAAAGAAAGAACGATCTGGATTAAAAAACTGCCCGACCCTGATACATTGCCTACCAACGAAGAGATACTCCGCAATAAACCTGTTAAAAAAAGAAACTGATTTATTCCTTGTGTACCAGGCAGGAAATGAATGAAGTTCTGGTCAGGATGACCAAAACCGGTCATTTTCTTATTTCAAAATAACTGAACTGGATGATCCTTACCGGGAGTGTCCCGCTTCGTACCTGCCTCGTACCTCACTCGTGACTTGTTCGCATCTGCCAGGGTGTTTGTGCGTAAATCCCGAGCGGTTCCCGAACATGTCCCGAACGAGGTATTGATCAGGTAGTACTGTGCTCAATCCAAGGGTATGATAATCAATTTATTATTATTAGCAGGTATAATAATAAATAAAACAGGAAGTATGACAAAACCGCCAGGGGATTTGGAGACTTCCAGCTCCTCCCCGTAGTTTGTTTTCGGTAAACTCATCTTACAGCATTATTTTAAGTAGAATATAATCAGCATACGTTAACAACATTTTTATCTTCCTGTCTTTTGATGTTTTCCTTAACAGGCTTATCAAACCGATCAATATGAAAATATTCAATATAGCTATACCCGGAGGGACCGCTTATTTGCAATAATGTCCTGTAAAAAAATTGCAAGCGGCAACATCGCCTGTTTATAAAACAAAAAAAGAGACGCCTTTTTTAAAAGCGTCTCTTTTTTATTATTTATCATTAAGATCTTATGCTGTCTTCTTCGCATCCTCCAGGAACTTGGCTAAACCGATATCCGTTAACGGATGTTTCAGCAATCCAAGAATAGAATCGAGCGGGCAGGTACATACATCAGCACCAGCTTCCGCGCAACGTACAATATGCAGGGCATTCCGTATAGATGCAGCGAGTATCTGGGTTTTGAATCCCTGTATAGAATAGATCTGGGAGATCTGGGCGATCAGTTCTACTCCATCCCAGCTACTGTCATCGATACGGCCAATAAAAGGAGAAAGATAAGTAGCACCAGCTTTGGCTGCTAAAATAGCCTGGCCTGCAGAGAATACCAGGGTGCAATTGGTACGGATACCATTATCCGTAAACCATTTAATAGCTTTGATACCATCTTTGATCATTGGCACTTTCACCACGATGTTCGGATGAATAGCCGCCAGTTTTTTACCTTCTTCTACTATCGCGCTAAATTCTGTAGAGATCACTTCAGCGCTGATATCACCATCCACCATTTCGCAAATGGTTTTATAATGGTTCAGTATTGCTTCCTGCCCCTTGATCCCTTCTTTCGCCATCAGGGATGGATTGGTGGTTACACCATCAAGAATACCTAATTCATTCGCTTCTTTAATCTGTGCAAGGTTTGCTGTGTCGATAAAAAATTTCATACAATTGATTTGAGGGGGAATAATCCAGAAAGATCATTCCAAAAAAAAGAAAAAAAGGCAGGCTACTCACATCGCACCGCTCAACCACTTATCCTTGCTGCCTTCCGGCCCTGGGGAGGTTCAGCAGGAGCTGGTCGTGTAAGACCTGCCGGCCGCAAAGATAAGGAAGCACAACTAATTTGATGGAGATTTATGAAGCAAAGTTCAGCGTTCATTATTCCTTGTTCAGGCTTTAATCATCTACATTGCCTTGTTTTACGCGTTTTTAGTCAGGTAAGAATGAACAGACAATCCTGAACTGATTTTACCGGTTGGTCAGCGAATTGACCTGCGCATACCCGATCAGTTCATCAGCCCTTGCGCCAAATGGGCGGAAGTAGATAAGTACTGTGTAATTATTTTCCGTGTTATTATAGTCACCTTCTGTATTCTCAAATGAAAAACGGCTGTTTTTGGGATCCCTCGCATTCTTTGTCACGTATGCATAGTTGTAATAGCCCTGTTTCAGGTATAATGTTCTTTCGTAGATACCCTTCTCCCGGTTATAAATCATCCTGGAAGAATCATCCGTAGCATAATTGGTCAGTTCTCCGAACACATACACATCTTTTCCTGCATAGGCCTGGCCACCTGGGGGTGTATAGGTGAAATGAACATGAGCATAGTCGCTTTGCCAGAAAGGATTATTTCCATCACTGTTCTCTATCGTAAATATTCCGTTCAGATCACGATAATATACATATACCTGCTGTCTTCTTTCCACATCCGGTTTTACATATACATCAATGCGTTTGGCTGTATCTACGATGTTGGCCATCCTGTCGCTCAAAAGCCGCAGACTTCGCAGATCGATCCATCTCCATTCTCTGCCTGCGGGAAAACTAAGCGCATCATCATTGTATTCATAATAATTACCACGAAAGATCGTCGGCCTGTCTATATATGCTGCTGTGGGCCAGATATTATTTTGCAAAACGGTCAGCTTAAGATCCTGCGGAGAAATGGAGGTGATCCTTGCATTGGCCGTGTTGACGATTACCTGCACCCGCTGGTCGGTACGGAATAATTGTGAACTGAAGGGTTGTAATATTTGCGCGGCAACGGAAATTTTATTGTCGATCACCAGCATTCGTTTGGTGAAAACAAGGTTTGAGGTATCATTATTCAGGAATACCTTAAGTAAATAATTTCCTGAACGGGAAGGAACCGAATTACGGTCGGGCAGGTTGGCCTGGTAGTGTGTGTACCTGGTAAAGGCAATCGATGAGTTACGATAATTGGTGATCCGTGTGGATTGAAACCCTTTGATATAATCAAATGTCTGGATATTGGCTACCGTCCAGTCTGCATTACATAACTGGTAAGAATAATAATAATTTTTTATTCCGCCATCCAGGTCATCAAAATGCAGTTCAAGCTGATCATTGGCATTGAGCAACAGGACAGGATAAGCATATACATCGCCGTATTTGCTCAGTTTTACTGAATGTACATTATCCGCATAGATATGATCGGGTAGCTGCGCCGTTGCAAAAAGGAAACCAAGGGTTAATAAAAAAGAAAGAATGATCTTCATCCTGAATTGCGATTATTGTTCTACAATATTGCGAAAATTGAACCAAAAAGCGGGTAAATCTTTTTATCCGCTTATTTTTGAATAAGACAAAATAATCAATTTGAGGGTTGCAGCGTTTATAGCAAACCGCATCGCATTTAACCAGCAGCGGTCTTTTTCAAGGTTTATCATCCGCTTATCCATTGGTGCTACGGTCATCAGTGTGGCTGTGATGATCATCACCCTGGCATTTGCCAACGGATTTCAGTTGCGGGTAAGCCAGAAAGTATTCAGTTTCTGGGGGCATATCCGTGTCCAGGAAAAACAGCCATTCAAAGCCATTATTACTGAAGAGACCCCGCTGATCAAGAATGATCAGTTGGTAGAAGAAATAAAGAAAAACCCGGATGTACAGAGTATTCACCCCTTTGCGACCAAATATGTAATGCTCAAAACCAAAGATGATATCTCGGGTGTGTTAGTAAAGGGACTGGACAGTACCTACAATTTCGATCATATCAATCAATTCATTAAAACAGGCGGCAGGCCTATCCGGTTCAATGATAGCAGCTATAGCCGGGATATCATTATCTCTGAATATGCTGCCACACAACTGAAGCTGAAAGTGAATGATAAGATCCAGCTATATTTTTTCAGAGAAAATGATGAAGCCCCCGGAAGAGACCGCTTAACGGTTGCAGGCATCTATAAAACAGGTATTGCAGAATACGATGAGTTATTTGCAATAGGAGACCTGAAATTTATCCGGCGTATGAACCAATGGTCACCCGACGAAGCTGGCGGTTATGAGATCTTCCTGAAAGATTATAAAAAGATCGACAAGGTGACACAAGATATCTACGATATGGATGATTTTCCCACAACCTGGGATACAAAAAGTGTCCGCGATATCTCTCCCAATATTTTTGACTGGCTGAATATGCAGGATACCACCCGCAATGTGCTGATCGGTTTTATGATCACTGTAGCAGTCATCAACCTGATCACCTGCCTGATCATTTTAGTACTGGAACGGGTACGAATGATCGGTGTATTAAAAGCACTGGGAGCAACGGACTGGACTGTTCAACAGATCTTTCTCCGTCATTCCCTGATCATTACCATAACGGGTATTTTAATAGGCGCGGCACTCGCGCTCGGTTTCCTGTACCTGCAACAGGAAACAGGTTTTATCAAATTAAAAGAAGAAGCTTATTACCTGAGCACGGCAGCCGTAGAGATCGTCTGGTGGCAGGTACTCATCATCTGCCTGGGCACGCTGGTCGTATGCCTGCTGATCCTGTTGATCCCTTCTTTGCTGGTGAGAAAGATACAGCCAGTGAAAGCGATACAATTCAGGTAGGGGAATTCAAAAGTCAAAATTAAAAATTAAAAAATAGCCGCTAAAAAAAGGGAACTATTTTTTCATTTTGAACTATCCATTTTTATTTGTTTGAAATTACTCAGGTTAGATGCGATAAGATGATGCCGGTGGCTACCGCGGCATTTAATGATTCTGCGTGCCCTTTGCCAGGAATTGTAATTTTTACATTTACGAGTTGAAATATATCATTGCTGATGCCTTTTGATTCGTTGCCGATCACAATGATGCCTTCTTTTATTTTTTTCATAGCTGTCACGTCCTTTCCGGATAAAGCAGCCGCGTATATCGCTATGGCCGATTGGGCACTCAGCCATTCTTCCAGCCCGGTATACAATAATTTTACCCGCAGGATACTGCCCATGGTAGATTGCACAACTTTGGGATTGTACTGATCGGCGCATTCCGGGCTGCAGATCAGTTGCGAAATGCCAAACCAATCGGCAATACGGATGATGGTGCCCAGGTTGCCGGGATCCTGTATACCGTCCAGTACCAGCGAAATTGTTCCCTGTGATCGAATGACCGGCGAGGGAAATTTTTTAAGTACGGCAAGTACATTATTTGCTGTGCTGAGCTGTGAAATTTTTCCTAATTCATCCGCTGATACTTCCTGTATTTGTTTTCCGGCAAGTTTGTTTTCATTGCTGCTGATCCATTCCCTGAGTGCATATACCTCCTGCACCGCTTCGGGAACGGTACTTATCATTTCTGCGACGATCTTGGGACCCTCCGCGATAAAGAGCCCTTCTTCATCCCGGTGTTTTTTCTGGCCTAAACTTTGAATATATTTGGCCTTCGATTTAACAAGCATTATTCCCTGGTTTTTATTATGTTATCCGGCAAGCTACCATTTTACAGGATTCTTTCTACAGCATTGATTGCCGGTTATTTGCTTTTTGGGTTCTCCTCCTGTGTCATTGTCAAAAAATACCAGCCGGATAAGCCCTTTGTTTATAAAACAAATATCAACCTTATAGGCAACTTCTCCAATGAGGAAAAAGAAGCACTGGAAGGAGGGTTGTACGGGCAGCTCGACGACAGCATGCAAATAGGCAAGGTCGACAAAATACTCTGGAGTGTTATGAAAAATCCGCCGGTGTATGATAGTACCAATGCGGACAAATCGATCATTTTCATGCGGGCCCTGCTTGTTTCACTGGGCTATTTTCATGATACGATGTATTATACACGGCAGGTCAAGTTTGAGAAACCCGATCAGTACCGCACCACCGTCAACTTCTTCGTTACGCCGGGCAAAGTGGTCAAACTTGATTCGATCAGCTTTAATCTTCGCGATCCTGAACTACAGCGTCTTGCCGATTCAACAAAAAAAGAATCGCTGCTGAAAAAAGGAGCCCCATTTGCCAAAGATGTTATTGCCGCGGAGCGTGACCGGCTTACAGAACTCTATCGTAATAATGGTTATCTCTATTTTACCAGTAATGACCTCATCGGGTTATGGGATACACTGGATGTAGCTTTACTACAACCTTCGCTGGATCCTTTTGAACAACTGGAAGTATTACAAAAATTACGGGAACGCAGGGAGAACCCCACCGCTAATCTGGAGATCCGGCTGAGGAATATGGATAGTTCAAAATTTAAGAAATATTATAACGGGCATGTTACCGTGTATCCTGATAATATTGTTGATACCCTGGGGCTGGCGCGTAAGGTGGATGTAGTGGAGGGTGTAACAGTGATCCAGCACCGTAATAAATACAAACCGAAAATATTCCCCCCCAATATATTCCTGCCACAGGATAGTCTTTACCGGTTACGAAGATATATCCGTACCATCAACAGGCTAAACCTGATAGGTGCCTGGCGTATGGTTAATATAGACCAGTATCCCCGGGAAAACGCCGATACGGTTGATTATGTAGTGAGATTGACGCCCGCATTAAAATATACATTCAATACCAATCTTGAAGGAAGTATCAACCAGAGTGCTATTTCAGGCAACCTGTTTGGCATCGGTGTAAACGCAGGGGTAACAAACAGGAATTTCGCAAAAGCGGCCAATCTCGCAACCACCAATTTCAGGTATGGAGTGGAAGTCGGGTTCAGTGATACATCCCAGTTTTTACAAACACAACAATTCAGCTTTAACCACAATATTTCTTTTCCCCGGGCGATCCTGCCTTTCAGAATTCCAGGGAGCCTAAGAGATAATTTCCGTACTATTTTTTCGGTAAATGCCGCGAATACCGAACGAAGATTGCTGTATAATCTTACCACGCTCAACGGATCCTGGGGCTATGAATTTCAACGCAGAAATAAATTGCTGACCATTAAGATCCCTAATATAGAATACTCCTACCTGACCGAACGACAGGGACTAAAAGACCTGATCGACGCAAATCCATCGCTCAAAAATATCTTTACAGATGGATTTATCTCTTCGATCATTGCCAATTTTACACTCACTGGCGGAAAGAACAGCCGGTTGAATGTATTGCGAAGTAACCTGGAATATTCGCCGTTCATTGCGGGGCTTATCCGCAATAATGCATTTCTCGACCGGCAATTATATCGTTTTATAAAACTGGATGCTGAACTGGCCAGGCTGATCAAATATTATAAAACATCGATCGCCCTCCGCTTCTTCGCGGGTGTAGGATATGAATTAAATAGTACGAAAAACCCCGATAAAAGAGACTTCCTCCCCTTCTTCAAACAATATTTTAGCGGGGGACCGAATAGTATGCGGGCCTGGTCATTGAGACGGCTTGGACCCGGATCAACAATCAAGAACTTTAATGGCTCTGCCGGTATTCCTGACCGTTATGGGGATGTGCAACTGGAAGCCAACGCGGAATATCGTTTTCCCATTGGCAGACCTTTTGGTATCAAAATAAATGGCGCTTTATTCACCGATATCGGTAATATATGGTATCTCAAAAAAGAAGCAGGATTACCGGAAGAAGTTTTTAAACTGAGCAGGCTCGGAAAAGATATTGCCATAGGCGCAGGGGCCGGCATACGTATAGATTTTAATTTCTTTGTCATCCGTTTCGATTATGCTTACAAAGTAAAAGATCCAAGCCCCTCCCCCGAATTTGCAGCAAAACAAAACAAATTCTTCGGCTATAAATTCTTTGATGGCGACCAGTTCCAACTTGGAATCGGGTATCCGTTTATATTCTGATCAGGATGGTATATGATATTGAATGATGGATACTAGATACTAGATATTAGATGGTGGATACTGGATGGTGAATATGAGCTCTTTTAAAAGCAGGATGATTACTGTTTAATTGCATACCGCCATAGCTGGTATCTCCAATCTAATATCTAATATCCTCCATCTAACATCCACCATCCAATATCCATCATCCAATATCCATCATCCAGTATCCTCCACCCAATATCCACCATCCTGTATCCATTTCCTCGC
Source organism: uncultured Terrimonas sp. (assembly GCA_964528095.1). Lineage (GTDB taxonomy): Bacteria > Bacteroidota > Bacteroidia > Chitinophagales > Chitinophagaceae > CAZGSG01. Next base: position 833 of record CAZGSG010000172.1, on the reverse strand, counting down.
TCCATCCCCTAACTTTGCCTATGAATTCTTTCGAACAAGGTCGTGTTCTACTCATCGATAAACCCCTGCGCTGGACATCTTTTGATGTAATAAGAAAGATCCGCAATATCATCCAGATAAAAAAAGTAGGCCATGCCGGCACACTGGATCCGCTTGCTACCGGCCTGCTGATCGTATGCACGGGCAAGTATACCAAACAGATCAATGAGTACATGGCCAAAGAAAAAGAATATACGGGCTCCATCACCCTGGGCGCGCTAACACCTACTTATGATCTCGAAAGCGAACCCCAGGATTTTATGCCGGTTGATCACCTTACGGAGGAAATGATCAGGGCGGCGACCATACAATTTACCGGTGAGATCCTGCAGGTGCCACCAGCACACTCCGCTATCAAAATTGATGGCAAACGCGTATATGAACTGGCAAGGCAGGGAAAAGAAGTAAAGATCGAACCGCGAAAAGTGACGATCAGTGAATTTGAGATCACCGGCATTGAAATGCCGCTTGTTTATTTCCGGGTTGTCTGCTCAACCGGTACCTATATCAGGAGCCTCGCCAATGATTTCGGGAAAACCCTGGGGTGCAATGGCCACCTGAGCAAACTCTGCCGCACACGCATAGGAGAATTCAAACTGGAAGACGCGACTACAATGGAAGACTTTGAGAAAGAATTCAAAAGTCAAAATTAAAAATCACTACTGTCCTGAAAAAATTAGTTAAAAGGTTTGAACATGTTATCATAAAGACTTTTACTTATTCTGCATTTTTGAATTATTGCTTTCATTCAGAAGTTGAAGACTCTGTTTACTTTTTTTCCTTGATGAAAAAAA
>CAZGSG010000171.1:0-12327 GCA_964528095.1 uncultured Terrimonas sp. | reverse complement strand
TGCCCCCATGGTTATATTGATGGTGGATTGGCCAGGGAGAATGAACTCAGTTCCCCGGAAATACATGCGTTGATCGACGAACTGGCTGATATGGGGGTATGGGCAATCGCCTTTACAGGCGGAGAACCGACTCTTCATCCCGACCTGGTAGATTTTGTAATTCATGCCCGGAAACGAAACCTGCTTGTGGGTATCGCAACACATGGCCTCCACCTTGACGATGAATTACTGGAAATGCTACCGAAAGAAGGTGTTATTATCAGTATCAGCATGGATAATTTACATATCGTCAATAAATACGATGAATTTGAATTTTCAAAAATATCAACGATTCTGTTGCGCTGCAGGAAACATGGCTTCAACGCCAATATCATGACCAATACCAATAGAAAGAATATTGACGATTTGGAGAAAGTAATCAACTGGGCCGAAGCAAATAATATTTCTTTACGAAGTATCCCTTTCTCCCCGATTGGTGACAGGGCAAAATATAATTCATCTGAACTGGAGAACATACCCGAAGACGTACATAAAGCCGCGAAGTTCTGGGTGAAAGAAGTAATATGGGAACATAAATACCATGAAGAAGTAGGACTATGTGTGGGAATGATATTCAATTATGGTCTCACATTAGGTTATATGACACAACGATGTTCCAGCGGCAGGTTTTTAGCATATATCGCCGCCGACGGAACCGTTTTCCCCTGCACCATGTGTGCCGGCGAAAAGATCTTTTCGCCAGGTAATATCCGGGAGACGGATTTTACTAATATATGGAGAAATGAATGGGAGTTAAGAAAATATTCATGGGACAGTTTTAAGGATGCCTGTGAACAATGCCCCTTAAATGCTGAAATGTATAATTGCTCTTCGAGATGCCCTGCTATGTCACATGCAAGACATGGCAATTACAATTCATGCGGCGCCTCTGATTTTGAAAAGGTGAGCCTGCTTGTAAGAACGAGTTTGATGCAATCATCAGAATTGTCTGAAAATCTCTTTCCCGAAGAGTCCTATCTGAAAATCCCTATTATTTAATCAACATATTCGCATGAACATACTTCTTTGCACAAGCCCGCATTTAAAACATGCTTCAGTACTGGAAGCTGACTTCCATCCCCGGAACGACCTCATGTATAGCTTTGCTCCATTAGGACTACTTATGCTTTGCGCGATGGTCAGGGAAAGATTTGGAGAAACACCGGTCATTTATGATACCAATAAAAAAATAAACACCGATGAGATCGCGAACACAAATAATTTTTATGTCTCGGCAGCCCTTTCTATTTCAAGTTATAAACCGGAAGTAGTTGGATTTATGACTGAATGCGATTCATATCATCATGTATTGCAGATCTGCCTGGAAACAAAACGGGCAAACCCCGACTGTTACATTATACTTGGAGGGCCTCATGCTACAGCAGTAGGACTGGCAACATTGGAAAAATGGCCCTGTATTGATTGTATCGTGCTGGGAGAAGGCGAAGAAGCATTTATCGATATTCTTGAGAATATAAAAAATGGTACCCATGAGGTTGTTGCAGGTACTGTGATGAGGGACAGCCATGGTAAACCAGTGATGGGAGAAAACAGGCCATTGGTAGCTTCATTGGACCTGTTGCCATTTCCCGCTTACGACCTGTATACGCCATCGCCAGGAGAAGAACTTTTTCTTGAAGTTGGCAGGGGATGTCCTTTTCAATGCACCTTCTGTTCCACATCCCCCTTCTGGCAACGGAAACACCGGGTAAAATCCCCTAAACGGATCATTGAAGAATTGGCTTATATCCGCAGTTTCCACCAGGTGGAAAGAGTTCACTTTACACATGATCTCTTCACAGCAAATCCACAATGGGTAGCTGAAGTTTGCCATGAATTTATACATTCCAGGGTAAATGTAAAATGGACCTGCAGTTCAAGGATAGATACGATCACAGAACCGCTGATCGCTTTAATGGCAGAAGCCGGTTGCAATGCGATATTCTTTGGTATTGAAAGTGGTTCTGAACGTGTCTTGCAGAAAATACAAAAAGATATCCCCTTACATAAAACAATCGAAATAATATCGGTGTGTGAAAAATATGGCATCACACCAAACGGAGGCCTGATCGTTGGTTTCCCATTTGAGGACAATACAAGCATGCGGGAAACTTTTGCAGCTTACCAGCTACTGATGAAATTAGGAATGAAGCCGCTCCATATTTTTTCTTACTGTCCTTTTTCCCAGTCAAGCCTTTATTCAACATTATCGGATATTGATTGCAGCGGCCATTTTATGGATATTCCTTTGCCAATTGAACTGGATAGAAAAAACAGGGACCTGGTAAAATCAGATCCGCAACTTTTTGGCTCCTACTACAAGCCTAATCTACCCGGCATATCCAGGCTTGATCCGGGGGTATTATACGGTGTTGATGAATTTGCTTTATTAGTCGATGCCTTGCGGGTGCCTGCTCTTTCGATTGCGGATGAAGTTGGTGGAATGGAAGAACTTTTTTTCCTGTGGATTGACTATATAGAGGAATATAATCTACGCTTCTCAAAACCTGATTATCGAAAATACATGGGAAGCCCGCTTGATTTTTGTGAATTTCTTTTACAGTTAGCTGAAAAGCCGGGCATGGGAAATGAACCGCATATACATGTACTGCTACGAGTGCAAAAAAAGAACTTCGAAATAGCCAGGCAATTGAGTTACGCCAGCCCAACGACTATGGCAACGTACAGGTCAAAGACAATGCCCGCCCAGCTCACTGAAATTCACTATACATCTAAAGTGATTGTAGCGGATATGCTGGATGCTATGACAATAGACTATGACATTACTGCACTTTTAAGAAATACGGCAATAATTGACCAGGCAGTTCCTGAAAAAAGAAAAGTACACCTGATCTGGCACAGATCCCCTGACGGAAACATCAGCCTGGTAGAAGTAAGCGGGTTTCTTTTTAAAATACTGACCAATCCTTCGCAGCCCGCGCTATCAATTAATGATTTGCTGTCTGAATATGTAAGATTTTCTGAAACTGCTAAAACAGAGGTGAACTTCAGCGACATATTAAATGATTTGAGGACCGCCCAGGAAAGGGATATCATTCTCATAAAATAACACAATATGCAGTTACTGGCCACACCGGAGATACTGAGGAACCTCATACACACGAATAAGACGCCCTTTTACCTCTACAACAAAAGAATTATAAAAGATACCATAGAAGAAATAAGATCCGCCTTTCCCATTTCCGGTTTTGAACTTCTTTTCGCGACAATGGCCAATGACAATGAAGAATTTCTTCAAAACATTGCCGCAAACAATGTGGGCGCCTGCGTAAACTCAATAGATCACCTTGCCAAAGTTCTGAAGAATGGTATTCCTTCAAACAAGATCCAGTATACATCAACAGGTCTTTCCAGCGAAGACCTGCCGGTCTTATTTAAAAACCGGATAGAAGTAAATTTTGATTCTATTTAACAATAAGCGCAATGGTTTACTTACCAACAGGAGTTAGGCGCTGGCTTACGCATCAATACGTCTTCGCTTGTGCAGGGAAGTATTGTATCCGACAGGCTCGGTATCGATAAAAACACCGTCGCCGAAGCGTTACAGATAGCCCAAAAGCTTAATGGAACAATAAAAGGCTTACACATATATGTGGGCACTAATTTTAAACAACACGCACAAATGCTGCCCGCTTTGGAGGCATTTTTCCTGTTAGCCGAAAAGATCCCCGCTATTGAATATGTAAATATTGGTGGTGGGGTTGGCATTAACTATGCCAGTGAAATTGAAGAATTCGACCTGCCGGCCTATGGTCAAAAAATATGTGAGATGGTATTGATGCTACGAAAAAAAACCAGACGTAGTATCCGGCTGATATTTGAGCCTGGAAGACGACTCGCTGCGCCTTCGGGAGCTTTTGTTACCACCATCACCGATATCAAATACCTGAATGGGATCCGGTATATTGTGGTAGACGCGAGTGTGGCCATCTTTCCAAGACCACTTCATCATCCTGATTCCTTTCACGAAGTTATTAGTCCATTTAAAACATCCGGGTCCGCGTACGGCGATTCGGTAGTAGTAGGTAAAACAACTTTTTCGAAAGATATAATGACAAGGCAAAAACTACCGGTGAACCTGGAGATCGGAGACACACTCCTGTTTGACCAGGCCGGTGCCTATTGTGACTCGATGCGGTCGAAGTTTCTTGGTCAACATGAGCCCTCCAGTATTTTCATCAATGCCTGAAAACATATTCATATACACGTTAGCCGTTGTAGTACTTTTTATCCTTCCCTCAGTCTCCATTTATAAGAGCAGGGAAGAAGTAAAAAAGAATCCTGGTACCTGGGGTCTGCTGACCAGGTACAGTATTCTTTTATTGCTGCTTTTTTTTTCTGTTAAGGAACAGGGCATTGGGACCGAACTCATTCAACTCCCTTCTCAAAAAGAAATTTCACAGTTTTCATTACAGGTAATAGCCAGCCTGCTATTTGTGCTGGGGATCGACGGGCTTTCTCTCTATTATTTAGTAAGAAAAAAGATTTATATACTTAGCATGAGCGACAAGCCGGAATTGCGTTATTCGCAAAGTATACATTCCATATCACACAAAAGCAAAATAGCGCTTGCCGTAACCTGTATCTTATCGGGTATATGGGAAGAAGTTGTTTTTAGAGGTCTGCTGTTCTTTTACCTGGACAGGCTAAACATACCTCTCAGTATCATATTTATACTAAGCAGTCTTCTTTTTGCTTTCAATCATTTTTATGCAGGTAAAAACCAGATGATCTATTCTTTTTTCTTTGGATTGGTCTACTGCCTGATCTATGCGCTAACAAAAAATCTCATCGCGGTCATTACAGGCCATATTGCGGGGAATCTCTTTGTTTTCTTTGTATCCATTCCACTATTAAAGAAGAAAACAAATGAATTTTTTATGATCTAACAGGCCATTATACAGCTGGTCACGCCGGTAAAAGATCGCAAATAACCCTATTTATGTCGCTTTCGTACCCATATTTCCAGGATTAATCGATATACCTTGGACGTGCTTATATCATTATTAAAATCCAGGATCATGGCAACAAAAAACAGGCAACTGACCGTTTTCAACAATATATCACAGGACAGCTATTTTACCGATGCACATGGCGATATGAGCTGGGCACATAAAGCTAAAGACGATGCGGAATGGAATGCTTTTGTGCAAGGAAACGCAGGATCAGGTGGTGTATTATTATTTGGCAGGATCACGTACGATCTGATGGCTGGTTTCTGGCCCACACCTGATGCAATGAAGATGGACCCCATTGTGGCAAAAAAAATGAATGAGCTTCAAAAAATCGTTTTTTCAAAAACCATGGATAAAGCTTCCTGGCAGAATACCACACTCATTAAAGCTGACCTGGTAACAGCGATAAAAAAATTGAAACAGGAGCCCGGCGATGATATGGTGATCCTGGGTAGCGGCAGTATCGTTGCTCAACTTGCGGGAAAGGGATTGGTTGATGAATACCAGTTAATCGTCACCCCGGTCATACTGGGCAAGGGCAGGACCCTTTTTGAAGGGATCGACAAACAGATAAACCTGGAATTGATCAAAACAAAAGCCTTTGGTAATGGTAACGTATTGTTGTGTTACAGGGAAAAGATTGCTTAAGGCTATTTATCCTGATAATATATACCCTGCCAGTTTTGGGAGATAATTCTTATTTCTTAACAGCAAGTCTTTCTATGATCGATAGAAACTCATTCATCTCAAAAGGTTTGGAAATAAACTGATCAGCTCCGACCGCAAGTGCGGATTCTTTTATTTCATGGCTGGCAGAGATCATAAGTACCGGTATATGACTGGTAGCCGGGTTGCTTTTAATTGCTTTACATACCTCTCTCCCATCTACACCAGACATCCATGTATCAAGTATTACCAGGTCGGGAGATTCCTGTAATCCAGGTATTACTTTATCGCCATCATAGGTAGAACTTACCTGGTAGCCTACTATTTCCAGCATCATTGTAATTGAATCCACGATCCCCTCATCATCATCTGCCAGTAATATTTTTGTTTTAGGATCTTTCATCTGTTTGCTTAAGAAAAATATTTATAAATAGGATCATTCGATCGTTTCTGATGGAAATGAAAAACAAAAAGTTGCCCCCTCCCCTTGTATTGAATTCACCCAGATACGCCCACCCATACGTTTGATGATTTCGGATGAGATATAAAGTCCCAAGCCAAGACCCGGGAATGTATGTTCCTTCACACCACTAACCCGGTAAAATTGCTCGAATACTTTTTCCTGTTTTTCCTGGGCAATGCCGATACCAAAATCCTGTACACAAAGTGTTATCATACCATCATCATATTCCGTATAGATATTAATATCGCTGGCATCCGGTGAATACTTTACGGCATTATTGATAAGATTGGTAATCACCTGGCTTATTCTTTCCCTGTCAGCAATAATAGCGCTTTTGAATTTCAGCTCCTTCTTTATTATATGATTGGGGGAAATGCGTTGCATATCATCTATTACTTCCTCCACCAGTTGGTTAAAATCGAACGTGCTGATATTTAATTGTAGTTTGCCGCTATTAATCTTGGTTACATCCAGCAAATCTCCGATTAAATAGTTGAGCCTGTTCACCTGCCGGTCTATCCGGCCCATCATATCCGCATAGTTTGTTTCGCCTTTTTTGTTAAACAGGTTTTCCATTACCTGCACATATGCTTTAATACTGGTAATTGGGGTCTTCAGTTCGTGACTGGCTATGCCAAGGAAATTGTCTTTTTGAGATTCCAGTTCTTTAGACGCAGTAATATCCTGCGCAAAGCCTAGCAGACGCAATGGTTTACCCTGCTCACTGAATACAACTTTACCTTTTACCATGATCCAGCTTACCTGGTGATCTTTTAGTAATAGCCTGACCACGTAATTAAGTACGCCTGTCTCATGTGATCGCAGTTCAGCCCTGTCACGGATCCCCCTGTCATCGGGATGTATTTTTGCTGCATAGCCCACTCTTGTCAGCGTATTCTCTGCGCCAAAAATCTCATTGAATCTGGGTGAAACGATGATATCGTTTGTTATAAAGTCAACTTCAAACATCCCCAGTTCGCCTGCATCTATAGCTAGCTGCAGACGATCTGTTGTAATCTGTAATTTTTTATTCGTGGCAACTACTTCCTCATGTTGCAACTTGCGATCGGTAATATCGGAACTTACTGTTGCCACCGCAATCAGTTCGCCTGTATCCGAATCGCGCATCTCAAACGCATTCCATTGTATCCAAAAAGGTATCCCTGTTTCTTCGTTCCAAAAACGGATCTCCTGCTGAAAAGTTTCTTTGTCTTTTATTTCAGCCAGTAACCGCATAGCATACTCCCTATCCTGCGGATATATACAATCCCTGATCGTTTTGCCTTCCGTGTTTTGCCAACCCAGCTTTTTTAATGCTGCAGGGTTCATGTATTCAATCACGGTTTCCAGGTTTGCCAATCCAATAAACTCGCTGCTTGCTTCGATCAGCGAGGCAAGTTTTTTTATTTGTTGTTCTGCCTGCTTACGCTCTGTAATATCTATGCAATTACTGATATACCCGGCAAAACTATTATCAGGTCGATAGCGGGGATTTCCCTTTGCCAGCAACCACCGGTACTCATTATAGCTGTTCAATACCCTGAACTCGCCTGTAAAAGGTACACGTTCTTTAAAAGCCGATAGATAAAGACTTACATATCCTTCCTTGTCTTCAGGATGTACCAGGTCCACCCATCCAAACTCAAGCAGGAATTCCATTGATCTGCCGGTAAGCATTGTCCAGGATTTATTGAAGTAGATAGCATTGCTGGTCTCGTCGCCAATACCGATCAATATATCGGTAGCTTCGGCCATCGTATGAAAACGTTCTTCACTTTCTTCGATCGTTTTACGAGCCAGTAATTCTGCACCGATGGCCAGTTGCAATTGTGTATTATTATCTTCTAATTGCTGAAGACTTTTGACTTTATCAGTTGTTTCCTGGCATACAACCATCACCCCTCCGATCGCGCCATCATCGTTAAAAACAGCACTATAACTGAATGTCCAGTAAACATCTTCTAATTTTCCATTTCTATAGATAGGTAATAAGAGGTCTTCGTTCAGCCTTGCTTCTTTTCCCGCAAATACTTCGTCGATAATAGGTTTAATATTGTTCCATATTTCCGGAAAAACCATTGCACCTGGCATACCCAGGGCTGATGGATGTTTTCCATTATTCCCTAAACTGGGTCTATACGCATCATTGTAAAAACAGATCAGGTCAGGGCCCCAAAACAAAAACATCGGGAATCTTGAATGAAGGATAATACCGATGGTAGTACGTAGGGGAAAAGGCCACTGGGCAGGATCTCCAAGTTTACTGGCCTGCCAGTTATATTCACGGGTAAGTCCGAACATCTCACCATCTCCCTGTAAAAAATACAAGGAATTATCGCTTCCTGATAATGACAATAATTCAATATTTAAGTAATTGAAATTAGTGGAAAAACATCAATTTACTTGCGGGGGTACTGATGCGGTAAAAAAACAGGGTTATTGCCTTTATGTTTTTAGGTTGTTGATAGCTAAAGTAGTGTAAGGGAATTTACGTACGTTTTCAAGCAAGGAGTTGTCGTCGCGGATCGATAGCATATGTCAATCATCACGACTGTCATATATAACTGTCAAGGCATGTTTTCAAAGATTACTACTTCGAATTAATAGTAAACGTCAATCATAAAGACTTTAATCCGGGCCTTTACAATTGCTCTTTAGTCATTGTGAATGCAAGACCCGGAGCTTCCCTAAAATCTCTCGCAGAGAAATAATAGCCCCCATATTTATTTGTTCACTACCGGAGCCAGCCGCTTACCGATCAATTCAATCGCATGCATTAATTTTTCATGCGAAAGCCCTGCATTGTCCATTTGAAAAGTAAGCCTTGATATGCCACCCAGCGCATCGCTATGACGTATTATTTTCTCGGCTACTTCTTCCGGACTTCCGATTAGTAATGCACCCGTTGGTCCCATCTGCGCGTTAAAATGTGCTCTTGTTACCGGTGGCCATCCGCGTTCCTTACCGATCCTGGTAAATGTTTCCGCATAGCCCGGATAAAAATCATCAATCGCTTCAGCAGTTGTATTTGCTATATAACCCAGGGAGTGTAATCCTACCTTTAATTTATCAGGGGAATGACCAGCCTTCTCCCCGGCCTCCCTGTAAAGATCTACCAGGGGACGGAACCGATGCGTTTCACCACCGATAATGGCCACCATTAATGGTAAACCTAATGTACCTGCACGCACAAAAGAAGCAGGTGTTCCGCCCACTCCTACCCATACCGGTAAAGGATCCTGAAGCGGTCTCGGGTAAATAGCCTGGTTTTTTAATGCAGGACGGAATTTGCCCGACCAGTTCACAACTTCATTGTCACGGATCCTGAGCAGGAGATCCAGTTTTTCTGCAAATAGTGCATCATAATCCTGGAGATCGAAGCCAAACAAGGGGAATGATTCAATAAATGATCCGCGCCCCACCACCATTTCGGCACGGCCCTGTGAGATAAGGTCCAGTGTAGCAAAATTCTGGAATACACGCACCGGGTCAGCTGCACTAAGTACTGTGACCGCACTGGTGAGACGGATCCGTTTTGTAAGACTTGCCGCTGCGGCAAGGATCATGGTGGGCGCCGAATCCAAAAACTCTTTACGATGATGTTCTCCTATCCCAAATACATCCAGGCCAACCTCATCCGCATGCCGGATCCTCTCCAGCAATTGAGCCATCGCATCTTTACTATTGATCTTGCTACTGGTTACAGGATTCACCGTAGCAGCGGCAAAACTGTCTATTCCGATTTCCATATTAATTTTTTTACTGAATACAGCTCCTATAACAACGAAAGGGATTAAAAGTTGCAGGATGGCCGATGGCCAGCACCCGTCCCCCGGAGCTGCCACTCCCGATATGGAACCGTTCCTTGTTTCTGTTCACCTGCCAGCTGTTTATAATAAAATAGCCGGGTTGCAATCCTGAGCAAATAAACCCGGCAATGAAAAAAGCGCTATTGATAACAGTATATAAAATTCAATTCACGCGTTTGGTTATTTTTTTAACACGCCTTCCAGTATACCTGTACTTTCCACAGATGATTTGCCACTGATAATACTGATCTGTCCCTTTACACCTACATCCACCGACAGATCGCTGATACCCTGGCCTGCCATACTCCCCTTGGTATCTAAAGCATCAGCCGCTTTATCAATAATGGTAGTGCCCACACCTGCACCTGCCGATGCTTTTACAATAATATCGGTGAGACCATTCCGCCCAAATTCCGCTCGCACACCACCACCGATAGAAGCCTCGGCTTTAAATGGACCTGCATTTACACCCACTCCTGTTCCTGCGCCTACTTCTACCGAACAGCCCATATACTGATCGCCGAATTTCTCCTGCTCCGTATCAAGCGTCAACCCCAGTTTCACCATCTTGAGATCAAGCTCACCGGTCATCTTTTCACAATCCACGGTGATAGTGCCGCATACCAGTTTCATCTGGCTATGGTACTGGCAATTCACATCATCAAACTTGCTGAGTTCTTTTTTTGAAGGCTTCTTGTCTTTATCAGCGTATTGACAGGAAATACCCCTGTTCTGGAACTGCGGTTGCAAATTGATCAATGCACTCAGCCACATCATTTGCTGGTCTATTTTTGTTACCTCAAACTCGTCGGGCCATTGGGTGTATTGATAATAATATAATTCATCATTGATCTTTTTCCTGAGGTGTTCTAAGAATGCAGTATAACTGTTCGATAACAACCCGTTTGCCCTCACGAGAAAAGCATTACGGACACTATTCTGTGCTTCGCAATGAGCGCCAAAAGGATTTTCTTTTCCCTCACCAAACCTGTTCTCGAATTGCTTGCGTATGGCTTCTTCGTCAACACCAAGACGTTGTTTGTATTCTTCCAGTTTTGCAGCTCCCTGTATGATCAATTCATTGACGTGTTGTTGTGCAAATGCCTTACTGCCATCCTTATCTACAACAAGGTAGGAGAGTTTTTCCATTGCTTTATAAGCCAGTGGGGGCATGGCGTCGGCTTTTGTGCTATTAGAAGCAGCAAACAATAACTGCATGCGGGCCTGTGATTTTTCCTGCATTTCTTTTTCAAGTATGGCCCGCCTGCCTTTCAGCTCATTGTGTTCAAATCTGCAATCGGCATTAAAATCAGCCCATAGTGTTTCCAATTCGGCACACTCATCTACTGTCATTGGAAATGCTGGTGGCTGAAACTTTTCCAGCCCCAACGCGTCTTTGGGCATTGGCGGGTCCCAACTGATATCATCCCCCTTCAGCTCATAACCCAACTTATTTAAGCGGGCAGATTTTTCCGGTGAGTATCCTTTTTTTATACTTCTTTTGGCCGCCTCTATTGCTGCCTGTTTGTTGCCCCTGTTTTGTTCAATATAGGATTTAGTGTAATTAGCCTGTGGATGCATCGGGTACAGCCTGATCGCGGTATCAAGGTATTTATCTGCTTTATCTATTTCACCCAAACCAAACCAGGCCTGTCCTATATTATTAAGGATGGTACTGTTCTTAGGATATTTTTTATTGAGATAATCAAGCAAAGGAACTGCAAACTGTTCGCCGCCCGACATTGAAAGCATCGCGGCGTAATTATTAAGGTTGTTATCATTTGCCGGGTCATCTGCGCAAAGCTTACCCATTACATAGAGCGCCAGTTCTGCTTTCCCCATCATCCACAAACCAGCAGACATATTCCCTCTTATTTTGGAAGAAGTATATTCAGCTTTCACGAGCTGATAAATTTCTTCACCCTTTGTCTTCGCTGCAGGTTTTAAACGAATGGTTACCTTATCCTGGGTGGCCGACAAAAAAGCAGTCACCGCTGCAATGGATGATGGGGTCCTGGCAATGGCCGCAATCTTGCCCATATCCTTTACCGGCACCAGCCGGTTCATGTCTATAGCAGACTTATTGAGCTGATCGGCACCTACAGCGGAAAGGCTTTTTTGCATCCCGTTAAAATCAGGCATCTTAATGCCCATGCTATCCAATATCTTTTTGTCTTCAGGACTCATATTACTGTCCATGCCCTGCTGCATTTCCTTCATCATATCATTCAGCTCTTTCGCTGATGGAGGTTTATCTGTCTTCTTCGTTTTCGGTTGTGCCTCCACTCCCGAAGAGACAACCTGGAGTAACAGGACAATGCAAATGATCTTTTTCATATTTACCGGTTTATAAGATTGTAAATATGGATTATTG
>CAZGSG010000170.1:0-12331 GCA_964528095.1 uncultured Terrimonas sp. | reverse complement strand
CATAAGATCAGTCCTATGATCACCAGGACAATCAAGACAGTAAGAACCGTTCCGAGAGTGATTACCATAGTTTTTTCAGGTAGAGGGTTAATAACCGTGCCGAAATGGTATATTGTGGCAGGGTACTTTTTGTATCAAACAATGTGATTTGCTTTCTATCGGCCGGTGCGTTATGCATCGGCTTTTTTCTGCCGTTTTTTCTTTACCTTTTCGTAAAATTTATTGTTATGAGTAATCCCCAATTTTCGGACAGCACTACGCATTTATACACCCTTGCAAAACACGTATTCTCCAAATTCACAGCGCTCTGCGGCGGTAATGAATACGAAATGTCTATCAAGCTGCATGAACGGTTTACTGTCGATGATTTCGCTTTCCACGATGATATGTACTACCACGGAATCTATAAGTATTTCACAGATGTAGTCATACCTCACAAAATACAAGTGTACAAAGCAGGAATGGAACTTCTCTCCGCCCGCAAGATGAGTACCATCCTTAACCCATCCGAGCAGGAAGTGTTTGTTCGCAATTTGTGGCTGCATGATTTGTCAAAATTTTCCGCCAATGAATCTTTTGGATATGCGATGCACAACTTTAAAGAGCCTAATCCAAAAACTCAACCTGGTTTTGAAATGGCATGGCATCACCATAAGATGAATAACCCGCATCATCCTGAATATTGGATGAACCCTAATCGTTCCGGTAAAATGGAACATATACTAATGCCGGAGTTGTACATCGTGGAAATGATTGCTGACTGGATAGGAGCTGGCCGAACCTATGGCTCTACACTTTTGCAATGGCTCCCGGCCAATCTTCCTAAGTTTAATTTTGGTCCATCGCTAAATTCGGTGAAAGAGATATTAGAGAAACTAACAGGATTTGAAACTATAATTGGCCTGGCAGAATTTGCGCCCGGATTGCCTGAAAAAAATCATCAAATCTTACAAGTAAAATAGCCAGATGAATACCTTATTTAAAGAGCCGGTAATGAAAGGAGCGGCATTCAGCGAATGCGGAACGCACAGATATGCACTGTGGAGAATATGGGATAAGTCAAAGCCGCTGGTAATGTTCATCGGCCTTAATCCATCTACAGCAAATGGGGAAACGGACGACCCGACGATCGAGAGCGTGATCAGGCTTTCAAAATTTAATGGCTACGGAGGTTTTTATATGATGAATTGCTGGTCTTTCATTGCTACCGAACCTAAATTTTTAGATACAACGGTTGGAAATATAGAAAACGTCGGATGGTTAGAAAATGTAGCCGACAAGTGTAAAGATGTTGTATTTGCATGGGGAAATTTTAAAATCGTGAAGGAGCATTTTCGTGATTCATACTTCGCGAAAAAATTCCCTGATGCTCTTTGTATCATAAAGAATAAAAACGGCTCACCTGGTCACCCATTGTTTAAAAAAGGGACTATAAAATTTATCAAATATGCCTGAAGTCGATTGGAGCTGGTGGAGTAAATTAATTGTTGCCTTGATCTTCCTGATACTGGTAATGATATTCACTCTATAAACAAGTAAAATTTTAAACATGATAAAAAAGTACAGAAAAAAACCAGTTGTTATTGAAGCTATCCAGTATGATGGCGCCAATGTGCAGGAAATTATTGAATTTACCGGTGGACAGGCTTCAAAGCCAGGCGGTAAAAGCGATCATCTTATCATACCAACTTCCGAAGGTGATATGCAAGCGACCACCGGTGATTTTGTGATCAAAGGAGTGAAGGGAGAATTTTACCCCTGCAAACCGGATATCTTTTCACTGACGTATGAGGAAGCCTAGTTTTCATAACACGCTCGATCTGTCTGGCCGTGATCTGGCAAAGGCGGAAGCTGCGGCCACTAAGCAGGAGGAAAAGGTATTGCTCTTCTTCATCGCCCGGAAGTGGGGCGCCTTTCCTCCTTCTCGTGTTCACAAAATGATGATCAAGGACGGCACGATCGCGGCGACAACGCCACTAACTAGCATCCGCAGGGCTATTACCAATTTGACGAAGGATGATAAGCTGGTGCAGACAGAAAGGTGCGTAGATGGACCAATGGGAAAGCCAGAACACACATGGCGGGTGAACCTCACCAAAAAGATCAGAAATTTACCAGTTCAAAAAACTTTGTTTGAATGAACCGACGAGAGCTTTTTAAAAACGCATTAATAGGAATCGCTATTACTATACTTCCAGAAATCCTTCGGCCGGTACCAGCTATGCCGGTGGATGAAATTGAAGCCGGCTTTATTGGTATTATTCCAATGATAAAAAAGCATGCGAACGTAATCCAGTATGAGCCGAATGCAAGATTTGATATAAACGAAATTTTCCAATGAGTTTTCCGTGTACAAATTGTGGTATGTGTTGCATGAGAGCCGGACAGGTTGTAGAATCCGCCCGTGCGCTGATCAGCCGGGGTGCCTTTGACAACAATCCTTATGTACAGGAGATTGCAGCGTTTCCTTATGGATATGCAGAAGGTGGCCGCTGTGAAATGCTGGCCGACGATAATACTTGTAAGGTATATGATCATCGCCCGGATATTTGTAGTATTGAAAAAACCTGGAAGAAGTACCATAGTGGAGAAATGCCGCTGGAAGAATATTATTCGCAAACAATAGTAGTTTGCAATGAACTAATAACAGATGGTGGTATTGACAAAAAATATTTAATCAATGAAGAAGGTCGATAACGAACTGGTCATTGAGGGACACCGATGGCAATATTTGTGGGCCGTTACTGACGAACTCAACTTGGAGCTTCGCCAGGTAATCCCAAAAGACCGGACACCATCAAAGGAATATGTGTACGTTTATGAATACACTGATGAGATTGGTCCAACCCGGAGGCCAAACACAAAATATCGGTTATGCCTTACGATGCCACAACCGCAGATTGAATCAGAGCTAAGTAAAAATATTTTAAAGGTTAAAACGGTCACACCGGTGGAAGCTAAAAAAGAACCTCCCGTCGAGGAAAAGAAATTACCAGTAGGCAAGCCGCAACAATTATTTTAATGCACATTAGTACACAAATCAACACCGTTCCTTACCTGGGGTCAAAGTTTTCCATTCTTCCGTGGCTATTACCACTTCTCCCGCGTACAAAATCATTTGTAGAGTTATTTGGTGGCAGCATGGTGATTACTGTGAATAGGGAACCTTCGCAGATCGAGACGTATTGTTCGGGAATGCCTGTGGACAAATTACGACCCGACGAAAATTAACGCTCATACTCTTTTTTGATTATATTAGCTTATTCATCACCCCATAATCATCACGTCAGATGTTTAAAGCAATCAAAATCTTCTTCTTAGCTACGGTAGTTGCCGTTGCTTTTGGAGCGATGCCTTTTGCGAAAGAAAAGGACGTGCATAACAAGGGGCCTGTTGTAGAACTCGTGAAAGGTACTGTTGCTCACCAGGTCGTAGCACCTGTTGTGGCAGAAGTTCCCGCGATCGACATTCCAACCGCGCCAGCCGTTGTTAATGCATTGTATGTTCTCCCTGCCAGCCAGTTTGAAACCGTTACAACCCAGGCGCAGCCGCCCCCTGAATATGGGCGATGGCAATACGCCAGGTACGATAATAACCGAAGTCTCCAGCATACGCGATGGAAAGACATTCATCGGAAACTATGTTTCATCTAGGCAAGCAATCGCACAGGGCGCCCCGTAAGGCGCCTATTTTTATGCAATAAAAAACCCCTGCCATTTCTAGCAGGGGCCACCGTTAACCATATCGGTTTGAACTCACCCGATAAGTGTTATTTAAACATTTCAAGGAATCTCCTTTCCAGACTTTCCAAAAGCTCATGTGTCGTGCTTTGAACACTTGTTACTACCGATAAACGATGTAATAGGTTAGCAGATTCACTTTTCATATTCACAGCTTCTTCATTGTCTCTGGAAACAAGGCCACGTTGAGTGCCACCGCCGTCCATGCTATCAACGAATGCAGCAATATTCTGAACGAGTAAATGTGTTCTCGATGCATTGCCTTCAACTCTCATCATCAATGCTGTTAAATGGCCCGGTTCCGTTGCCTTTTCCTCTGCCGTTTTCACCTTGTTGGGATTAATCGCCATCGTAAGTGTATGCTCCGGTGTCTGCGAAAAGGAAAGCTCGATCTTATGACCTGGTGAAGTTCCAGAAAGCACTTCCAGTAATTGTTTTACGGACTGCGCATCCATTCCCGCGGGAACGTCAACCTTATTTTCCAAACCTTCTTTTACATAGGTTCGGAGGTCTTTGTCAGTTCGTAGGATCTCGCGGGCTTCTTCCGGTGTCATATCCTCCGGGATGGTGATACGCTGCGGTTGTTTCTTTTGTGCAGGTTTGCTCGGAGCTGCGGCCGGTGCCGATTTCTTAGCGGCTTTCTTTTTTGTTGCCATTTTCGGTTTGATTTATTGAATGAATAAGAGTTGCAATGTTGCGGTGTGGATCAAGTTGCCAGATATTTCCTTTACTGTCCTTCATTCGGCCCCAACCTTCTTCTTGTATAACATTATTCCACCAAAAGTGATCATTATATCCCCACCACTTCAGGCGATCACCGAGCTGGTAAGTTCCATTCTCCCAGGTAGATGGTGTCCACGCCTCCCATACAATATCATTATTCATGTTGGTGCGGCCGCATTTGATTGCTGGAAGGCATTTAGCTTCTTTGAGAACAGGGCAAGGTTCACACGAATCATGATCATGAATGATGGACGCGCCACACTCAATGCATAATTCACATTGGCCGACGCTGTTGCAAATAACTTTGGTCATATAATGGTTCCTTTTTTAGTGGCGTTAAATATTTTTATCTGATGTTCTGCCTCCTGTTTGGAATCACACAATAGCAACCTGTTCTTGCGGCTCACTGCATCTAACAGGCTTACCAAAACCCTGGGCTCACCATCTTTGCCGCAGGAAATCCATTTATCCTTTCTTACCGGGAAGATTCCAAAAGCCTTTTTAGTCCACTCGATCTTTACTTCGATGCGCCAAAGACCTGCCGTTGCTTCCACGGCCCTATATTCCATGATGGTGTATTTCATACTAATTCTTCTAGTGGTAATGGGATAAGATTTTGATTTTGTAATTCACAAACAAGTTGCTCGTGAAATGAGGAATTGCTACTGTATATAGTGAGCTTTGGCCTCATTTCGGACTTAATGAAGTTTCCGGGTATTTGAATCTTAAAAACTCCGGGAACGGAGATAAATAGAAAATCCTCTCCGGTAACGTGTACCATATCCTCTACGATTACATCATTGTAACGGTACTGCGTTTTCCAATGAAGTTTATTAAAATCAATTTTCTTTCGACGTTGAATAGTATCTACCCATTCTGTTGGATTGCTACCATATCGAGTGTTTGCCGATCTGTAAGCTCGGCGCTGCTGTTCTTGTCGAAGTGCATTCAGCAATTCCGAATGACGTTGAAAATATTCCTTACGTGCTTTCTGCCTCTCATTTTGCTTATAAGGGTCGAACATATCCCCGAAAATTTCAAATAATCCCATTTGAATTAATTATTAGGTTATAGTAATGCTTTTGATAGATCGAACTGTTGAGGGTTTTAAGCCCTCTCCTACATCATTTTCATAATGGAGATAAATATCTCTGGCGAAATCACTGAATCCTGTAATAATTATTCCGGTGGCTCGATGATCTGAAACATAGCCATGCAGGATAGTAACAGGTTTACCCTTAATTCCTTCAAATATTTCTCTGAAATGTTTAGTCGTCACGCTGCTTGTTTTAAGGTGATGTTTCGGATTTTGCAAATATGCTCGACCAACGGCAGGTACATAGATTCTGCGATCGCACGAGCCACAAGTGGAGGAACAGCATTACCGATGAATTTCTTTTGATCAGTTTTGCTTCCAGCCAGGTAATAGTCGGATGGGAAGGATTGGATTTTTAAAAGCTCCGGTACCAACAACATTCTTTTCTTAATATCATAGATGTTGTACACGGCCATAAACTCTTTGATCTTAATGACGATTTCGGGGTCATTTTCAAATACCGGTATAGCTAATGAAAATTTGCTTTCATTCACAGAGAGAAGATACAGCGGTGCCTTATCCTGTCTGGCGATCACGGTTACGGCCGGTTCATCGGTAGAAGAGATACTGCCAAACCATGAGGGATTCATCAGGTATGACCATTTGCGGTTAGCAGTGATCGTATTGGCCGGGTCTTTCAGATCAGTGCCGATATGATCATAATGGGTGTCCATTATCCAGCCTTCTACCTGCATAAGAGCGGTTTTCGGGTTTGTTGTCACGGATCCCTCCGGTTTTTCAACGTCACCCATGTAGCCACCGGCAGAATAGGCCCGGTACAGGAAGTATTTCACGTCCATCAGTGCCAGTTTTTCCTTTGTCATAAGGGTGGGCGCCGCCTCATCTATCGAATTGGCATTGCTCTGGCCCTGATAGTTCAGGATGAATTTTGGGCTGACCAGCGCCATCCCGTCTTTCGTACGGACGGTCGGTGATGGCTGGTCTATTCCTGACGGAGTGCCCTTCCCGTAAATCACGTCCAGAAAATCAGCTTTTACCAGGCCAATGCCCGCCAAAGTCGTTATAGTGGGCGCTGGCTCGTCAATACTGGCGCCTTTGTTCACCGAGGTATTGTTATGGCTGGAATTGTACTTGGTCAGGAAATAAGGCTGTATGAGGCCCAGGCGCGGTTGTACGGTGATCGTGTTGGCCGGGTTGTCGATTGAAAGTCCGGGATTACTGCCGGTTTTGGCATTATTGCCCATGTATTTGATCAAAAATGCTTGCACCAGCTCTTGATTCCCTCCGGTAGTGGTCACAGTCCGGGCCGGGTCGTCCACGGCATAAATGCGGGCCAGTGGGTTGCCACCATTCCGTTGCACCATGTATTCGTTCTTTCCTCCGGCCACAAACTTTACAAGTCCTTCATATACACGCTCCCACGTCTTTTCACTCTCTACATGGCCCTCATCAAAGATGCTGCGGCCTTCTACCGAGAAGTCCAGACAGGTTTTTACCGGTACGTGTGGTTTGAGCCCTGGGTCGAACATATCCCCCTTTTTAGGCGATTTGGCGTGTGTGGGATGCGGGAAGGTAATCGGCCAGCCTTTGAGCATGAAGATCAAAAATAGCCGCCTTCTGTTCGTCGGAGCGCCATAATCCGCAGCGTTCAGTATGCGCTCCTGGTTGTGGTACCCGTAGGCATCCACTGTATCTTTCCACGGCAGGTAGTAGGTTCCCTTCAAATCTTTGATCGGCACCCATTCCGGTTCCACCTTTCCGGTTTTCCGCTTTTTGCTGTCTTTCTCCCAATCGAGCGGGCAGTAGGCGGTATAACCTTTTTCCAGCTTATCGGCGTAAAATGCCGCCTCCAGGTGTAAAGGAATTGGACTTTTGAGGGCTTTTTTGTTTTTGCCTTTCACGATCACGGTGCGCGGCATCATTGGCCCCCACTCCGCGAACTCTTTCACATTTTCAATCCAGACACCTTCCGGCTTGATAGTTTCAATGTACCGGTACAGATCCCAGGGAAGAGTACGGCTATCCGGGTCACGGGAAAGACCGCCTTTTGCATTACTATGATTTGTACATTCCAGACTGGCCCAAATGATGATTGGGCATTGCGGGAAGAGCTTGCGAAGAATTTCCACCAGCTCCGTGATCGGCGTCAGGTTGGCAAATCGGATATCTTCGTCCGTGTAATAAGCATAGGGGTGATTTACCGACTGGCTGTATATGGCTTTCTTGTCGTGATTGATGCCGGCAATGATCACCGATGTTTTCTTATCGAAGTAGGTTGCCTGTTCAATTCCTTCGCTGGTACCACCAGCTCCGCAAAACAGATCAATGACGAGCTGCACGACACCACCAGGTGCGTGATCTACGACCGACTGAATGTGCTGCAGTAGTTTTTCCAGATCGAATTTAGGGAGCTGGTATTGCTCCCGTTTATTCTTAACGGCGTCCCTGGCTAACTCTTTCACGGTTTTGTCGATCTTGACTTTTTTGCTCTTCGCTTTTCCCATTTTCTTTTTTTGTACAAATGATGATGATTGAAGTCCAGACTATTCCGAGGAAAAATGCGCCTAAGAAAATTTCGGTGCCGCCACCTGGGAATACTTTTGGAATGTAGGTTACAAAAAACAGTAGGCCGATCATCCAGACCAGCACGGATAGTGATGATTTCATAATTAGTAAATTATTTCCTCCACAACCAACCGTTCCATTGTCTGCCATTCCTGCTTTTCCGTGTTCCACATTTGAATTGGCTTGTCGGTGGTCAGTGTGGTGAGATTAATGAATCGGCCATCCCATATTTCACTTTGTAGGTTGGCGTCAAGTATTTCGCCGTTGCTATCAACGATGATCTTTTGTAAGTCCTGATCACCGGCAAAGAAGATAGCGCGATGTGCTTTTGTCTTTATCCATTCTTCCAGCTCCTTTTTTCCTTTGAATTTCAAGTGCCGGTATTGGGAAATTTTCAGGCCCGACGTGTCCATAGCCATTATGATTTTCACAATGTCAGGTACTTCCTGCACGTATTTGAGGTGCGGGCGTTGATGTGTGCTGATCGTCCAGCCGCGGTTAGACGACATTGCACCTTGCCACGTCACTTCAATACCGGTAAATCCACGGGTTTTGAGAGCTTTCACGATGGGATGCAACTTTGCATCCTGATCGGTGTATTTTTTTGATCTTGCCATGATGGTTAATTTTCGTTTTTGAACCGGCCATGCATATAGTCCGGCTTTATTGGTTGAGGCGCATTTTGAAAATGCGACACGATCATCTTGTGCTTGTACCTAGTGAAAAACCTTTTTGCAATTTCTTCCAGGCGTGACTTGCGCAGGTTTAATTGCTTCAACTCTTCATGCGCATCAAATTCAATGGGCAATGGGTATCGGTCGAAATCTTCGTCCAGCTCCCGGTACACGTCCATCCAGTTGTCGTAGATCATAGCTGCTTATTTTAATGGTAATTTTAACTTATGTCGAAGCCGGTGAACCCCTTCTGTAAATTCTTTACTTACATCAACAAAGACCAGTAGGCCGAGGCTAGTTGCTAATCGAATTGCGTCGCTGGTAAAATTTTCATAGAATCCACGGCAAACCACTTTCTCGTTAACAATGGTTGATTTATGACAGAGGAAATGATCATCCTTGTCAATACATTGCTGCAAGATCTCACGCATCCGTTTTGGTGAAACAATCCGGTTGGGAGAAAATAAGCACTGATCACACTGCTTATCACAAACCTTTAAGTGAAATGATTTTTTAGTCATGGCCTAATTTCCAACGTTCATCAAATGCATCCTTGTCTTTATCCCATTGTGCAATTACATGAAAGGCAGTGATCACACCGAGGATAAAAAATACTACGGCGACTGCCACACACATTAATACTATCCAATACCAGTTCATCGGTTTTCGTTTATGTTTTTGTTACGATAATGTTTGTCCTTTGCCAGCTCATCATCTACCGATATTATCGGCAGTAGGAAAATGGATTTTGTTTCTTGCTTTTTGTCCTGTGACGGTGTTCGGTACACCCGGTAAGGCCGGTTTTTGAATTTCATATACTCGATGCCTCGATCTACGAAGGTTCGGAACTGCTCAAAGTTTGCCATTGTGCATTTTTAATTTATGATAATTGTAAGAATGGATTTCTTTGAGTACGGAAATATCTTCGTTAGATAGGATATGGCGGAACATTGGAACCTCGTCGGTATAGACTGTGAATTTCTTCAGGAAGTGATATGTTAAGCTGATGAGTTCTACCAGGTACGTTTCGCTGGCTACGGTTGGTTCCATTGTCTGCCAGTGCGTGTAGGCTTCTTTGATCAGCTCTAATTGAACCTCCCGGCTGATATGTTCCAGTAGGGTTTTCATGCGAACTCAATTTCTACCGCTTCCACTTTTGCATTAGCGCAAGTCTGCAAAAAGGTTCTTTCATCGGCATTCAGGAAAATGCTACTTTTTACCTGGTTGATCTTCTTAGCAGGAATAATAACAAAATCACCGGTGCCGGAATCCTTTCCATTGAACTGCTCGGCGTCCAGTGCGGTGTAGATCTTTGTTTCCCTTCTCCTGCGGCCATTGATGCGCAGGTGAGCGATTGGTTTGCTTTGGCCCGGAATGCGGGCGTAAATGTCATGTCCCATTTTAACGGCGTTTAAAATTGTTGTCGAAAATATAATCCCGGTAATCGTTCCAGTCGATATAGGTGTCCTTATCCATACCGATCAGGACGGGAGTTATGTTAAGATTTTTGATTTGCAAATAGACTGCTTGGCGGGAAACTTTCTTTTTCTTAGCGAACGCAGCGACAGATAACAGGGATTTCTCCCGGTGGGTTGATTTACTCATAACTTGCTTTACAGATGACAAATGTAAGTTTCGTTTGTTTTTTACCAAATTATTTTTCGAGAGCGGTAACTATCAATTCAATAGTTTTAAAATTGGCCGGGTTCATCCAACTCATTGCCACAGTCACGGACGGGTGCAATTTACCTGGGTAAACATGGGTTTGTTTGCAGTTGGATATTTTACCCTCGATAGGCTTTAGGCCACGAGTATGCAACTTGCATTTGCCCTGATCATCCAGAAATACACAGGGTTTTTTTACATCATCCCATTTTGGTCGGACTATAGGAATTTTTGGGGAGCCATGCGCTGCGAACATGGCTCCTTCAACCAGGTCGATATAGCCATTATTAATAATCCGTAGCATATCCGATGGAGTACCCAGGCATGGCGCGGTTTTACACATAGTTACGCACCGGGTACAGTCACATGACAGTAGCCCGGTGCCAGATAATTGCATTATTGCTTCGTGTTCGTAGTTGATCATCGTGCTAATTTTAATAACGATAAACAGAAAAACCATTTTTAATCCGGGTGAATTTGAAATCCTCACTATCCAACATCAGTTCCATAACCTCATCTTCCCAAACCAATTCATCTTTACCATCTTCTTTGAAATGGTCTAAGATCGTTGCGTAATCCTGATCGGATAGTTTCATATCTGTGGTCTTAGCCACCTGGTACATGGCATTTAAAATTCCATTGGAGGCATCAAAATCGTAGCCTCTGACGATAACAACATTTTTTTTCATAATGAAACGTTTGAATATTCTTCGCTAATTGCATTCATTTGGTCGATGGCGTCCTGTTCATTTTTGAACTCACCGGCAGGTGCGCAAGCGTCTTGTACATCGGTGTATTTGTCGCTGCCATCTGCATATACTTCGTGCCTTTCGACTTGCAGCCATATCTTGTAGGTGGTGGCTGTGATCACCTTTTTTGATTTACTCATAACAATGGGGTTTATCTGGCTAACCATCGCTGGTGTGCCGTAGGTAAAGTAATTTCCTCGATTCTGGCATTTGGAACGATCTGCACAAACTCGGCGTTGTGCTTTTTGCTATGCACAAGGGTCTTGCTTATGTAGCTGCCCCGGTTATTTTGTTTCAGGATGCTGTTCATAATCCCGTTATTGATCTTGAACCGGTACTGCCGACCCTTGCGCAAAACAATATTAAGCTCCTTGTCGGCCGATACATAAAACATATAGGCGATGAAAGAGCCTCGCGGAAGAACGATGTTCCGATCATAGTGCTGTTTGTAGTCCATACGATTATGATTTGATGGTTAGGCAATGGTAGTTCCCTCCGGCAGCTCTATTTTAAAGCCCAGGTTAATTAATTCCTTCACGTCCTGCCATGCATCATCCTCATCCAAATAATTTTCGTATTCCCACTCATCGACCGGTGTATCAGCTTCAAGTGTTAACGTAAATTCCAAATGGCTTTCTACTTCAACGTGTGCGCGGTAGATAACCTCTTTGGAAAGAACAGTTTTGCTAACATGATCTGCCAGCTCATCATTTAGAAACGGGTGTGTGAACACCTGCGGGTATTTTTCAACCATCGTGATCAACATACCCAACTCATCATCTGTGTTTCCGATGGCCGCGCGATAAAGACGCGGCATACTATCGTCGATGCGGTCGGTTTCACCGAGGGTGTCAATGATTGCCCTGGCTTCTTTCAGGGTCTTGAATTGTGATTTTGTCATACTCATAACAATTTTGAAGTAAATAAATGTGGCTGTCTCATCAGTTCCGGGTGCCAGACCGAAAGACCGGCATTGCTGCCGGTTTCGACTTCAAGGAAAACGTTACTAAACCTTGTTGTTGATATAGTCCTGTGGGACTGGAATTAGTTTACGCTGATCTTCTGACACATTGGGAAAGTGTTCCTGATCGTGATAGTATGCAAATGCCACTTTCTCATTGCTTTTTGCGCTTACTATCTCAGTGAATTGAAGATGAT
>CAZGSG010000169.1:0-12336 GCA_964528095.1 uncultured Terrimonas sp. | reverse complement strand
GGTGAAACCACTTTTTGTCTAAGAAGAAGGAAGCTAATTTGCAATAGACAATAAATCACCCAGGTATGGAATTTTCAAAGATTCAGAATAAGATATATGAAATAAGAGGCCAGAAAGTCATGTTGGATTTTGATCTGGCAGAATTGTACGAGGTTGAAACCAAAGTGCTGAACCAGGGGGTTAAACGGAATAAACCGAGGTTTCCTGGAGATTTTATGTTTCAGCTGACCGAAGAAGAATGGAATAACTTGAAGTCACAATTTGTGACTTCAAGTTATTCCACAGATACCGCTGATTCACCGGGGAGAGGAAAATGGGGCGGAACCCGTAAACTTCCTTTCGCATTCACAGAACACGGCGTAACAATGCTGGCCTCTGTTCTTCGAAGCGAAAAGGCCATTAAGATGAATATTGCCATTGTGAGAGCGTTTATTACGTTAAGACAATTTGCAATCAATTACAAAGACCTGGCAGTCCAGGTAAATGAGTTAAAAGCATCGGTTGGTAATCATAATGCGCAATTGAATGAAATTTATATAGTGTTGGAAAAACTGCTGGAAGAAAAAGCGAACCAACAAAAATGGGAAGACCGGCAATTGATCGGTTTTACTTAAATGCCAGAAAAGATGAGATATATTTTTATATTAATAATTACCGGTTGTTGCTTTCTGCAATCCTCGGGCCAGCAACAGACCTATTGTAATCCTATTAATATAGATTACGGATATACTCCTATCCCAAATTTTAGCGAATGGGGCCGGCATCGTGCTATATCAGACCCGGTGATTGTTAATTATAAAGGAGATTATTATTTATTCAGCACCAATCAGTGGGGTTATTGGTGGAGTAATGATATGCTGAACTGGAAATTCATTTCCAAAAAATTTCTTCGCCCCTGGAATGGAGGAGTATACGATGAGCTTTGCGCGCCTGCCGTTGGAATAATAGGCGATACCATGTTAGTCTTCGGTTCCACCTATACCAGCAATTTTACCTTATGGATGAGTACCAACCCAAAAGCAAATGACTGGAAACCGCTGGTCGACTCATTCGAGATCGGTGGTTGGGACCCCAGTTTTTTTACGGATGATGATGGCCGTCTTTATATGTATAATGGCAGTAGCAACCGTTATCCCATGTACGGAGTTGAATTGAACCGGCAAACATTCAAGCCAATAGGTACGCGCAAAGAAATGTACCTGCTTGAATCATGGCGCTATGGCTGGCAACGTTTTGGAGAATACATGGACGACACATTCCTCGATCCCTTTATAGAGGGTTCGCATATGACAAAATATAAGGGGAAGTACTATTTACAATATGGAGCACCGGGTACAGAATTCAGTGGTTATGCGGATGGAGTATTGGTAGGAAACAATCCTTTGGGGCCATTTACACCGCAATCGGACCCCCTGAGCTTCAAACCGGGAGGTTTTGCAAGGGGGGCCGGCCATGGAGCGACCTTCCAGGATAACTTTAATAATTACTGGCATGTAAGCACTGTTGTTCTTTCTGTTAAAAATAATTTTGAAAGAAGACTGGGAATATGGCCAACGGGTTTTGATAAAGATGGCGTGATGTATTGCAATACTTCATTTGGAGACTACCCGCACTATATTCCTGATGGTAACGCCGGTCATTTACCCTCACGTTTTACCGGCTGGATGTTATTGAACTATAACAAGCCGGTACAGGTTTCATCAACACTTGGAGGTTATGCAGCCAATAATGCGGTGGATGAAAGCATGAAAACATATTGGAGCGCGGCTTCTGACCGAAAAGGAGAATGGATTCAAACAGACCTGGGAAATTTATCTACGGTAAATGCTGTACAAATCAATTATGCCGACCAGGATGTAGATAGCAGTTTTTTAGGAAAATCGTCAGGAACATATCATCAATATAAATTGTTTTATTCAGCAGATGGAAAAAAATGGAATATCCTGGCTGATAAAAGCAATAATAAAACGGATATTCCCCATGATTATATCGAATTGGACAAGCCTGTACAGGCAAAATATATTAAGTTGGAGAATATTCATATGCCAACCGGTAAATTTGCTATCAGCGGCTTAAGAATATTTGGCAACGGCGGCGGAACAAAGCCTGGATTGGTCAAACAATTCATTGTTTTACGAACAGAAAAGGATAAACGCAGCGCGTATATAAAATGGAGCCCTGTGGACAATGCGTTTGCATATAATATCTATTATGGCACATCGCCAGACAAATTATATACATGCATAATGGTGCATCAGTCAAATGAATACTGGTTGAAAACAATGGATTCAAAAAAACCGTATTATTTTTCTATCGAAGCCATTAATGAGAACGGCGTTTCAGAAAGGACCAAAGTGATGAAAACAGATTAATCTTATATGTTTAAATGATAAGTAAGAAATGAAAAAAATTACTATAGCGATTGCGTTGCTTTTGACAGTTGGTTTTTTGAGAAGCCAGGAAAAAAAACCAGCTTTCTGGAACGAGATACAAGCATTCAAAACCAATGATTCTATTTCAACCCCTCAAAAAAAAGCGATTCTTTTTGTCGGAAGTTCTTCATTCACTAAATGGAAGGACGTGCAGGAATATTTTCCGGGATATCCTATTATAAACAGAGGTTTTGGCGGTTCTTCCCTACCCGATGTGATCAGGTATGCAGACGATATTATATTCCCCTATAAACCAAAGCAGGTAGTGATCTATTGTGGAGAGAACGACGTGGCCGGTTCAGACACCATTACAGCAACGACCGTTTTTAACAGGTTTAAAACCCTGTTCGTACTTATCCGGTCGAAGCTGCCAGGTGTGCCCGTTGTTTTTGTCTCACTCAAGCCAAGTCCGTCACGGTGGAACAGAAAAGAAAAAATGCTGGCGGTGAACAGTATGGTAAAAGATTACCTGAAAAAAATGAAAAAGACCGTGTTTGTTGATGTATGGCCGGCGATGCTGCTGGCAGATGGCAATCCGGACGAGACTCTTTTTGTTAGCGACAGGTTACACATGACACCCAAGGGATATGCCATCTGGCAAAAAGCAATTGCCCCTTACCTGTTAAAATGAATATATTTAGTAATAAAAGGAAGCCATTATTAAGCTGATAGTATAAACTTAAAATAGTTGGTAAAAAAATAAAGCAAACATGATGAAGAAAATAGCATTGATCTTAACGATTGTAATAAGCCAGTTATCCATTGCACAAACCGGGCAGGATGCCAAAATGAAAATCTTTGTCGATGGATTGATGAAAAAAATGACCCTTGAAGAAAAACTGGGTCAGTTGAACCTGCCTGGCGCGGGCGATATTACAACAGGGCAGGCCAATAGTTCTGATATAGCTAAAAAGATCAAAGAAGGAAAAGTAGGTGGGTTGTTTAATATAAAAACGGTAGAAAAAATAAGAGACGTGCAGAAAGTTGCAGTTGAGCAAAGTCGTCTCAAAATCCCGCTCATATTCGGGATGGATGTGATACATGGTTACCAGACGGTATTTCCTATTCCTCTTGGACTTTCCTGTAGCTGGGATATGCAGGCCATAGAAAAAACAGCGCGTATCGCAGCAACAGAGGCAAGTGCCGACGGAATCAACTGGACATTTTCACCAATGGTTGACATTGCCCGTGATCCACGCTGGGGCCGTGTTGCAGAAGGCAGCGGAGAAGACCCATACCTTGGGTCACAGATTGCCAAAGCGATGGTGAAAGGTTACCAGGGTAATGATTATAAATCAAACAATACGATCATGGCTTGTGTAAAACATTATGCTCTATATGGAGCTGCAGAAGCTGGTCGCGATTATAACACTACAGATATGAGTCGCGTGAGGATGTACAATGAATACTTCCCTCCATATAAAGCGGCAGTAGATGCGGGCGTGGGTAGCGTGATGGCATCGTTCAATGAAGTAGACGGTATACCTGCTACCGCCAATAAATGGTTGATGACGGATGTATTGCGCAAGCAATGGGGATTCAATGGATTTTTGGTGACAGATTATACGGGTATTAACGAAATGATCGATCATGGCCTCGGCGATCTGCAGAATGTATCGGCGCTTGCCTTGAAAGCAGGGATAGATATGGATATGGTAGGCGAGGGTTTATTGACAACTATTCCAAAATCACTAAAGGAAGGAAAGGTTACGATGGCGATGGTAGATGCCGCATGCAGGAGAATACTTGAAGCAAAATACAAATTGGGTTTGTTTGAGAATCCATATAAATATTGCGATGTACAACGGTCCAAAACAGAAATATTTACGGATGCCAATCGTAAAGCTGCCCGCGAAATCGCTGCACAGAGTTTTGTGCTGCTGAAGAACCAGGGCAATTTATTACCATTAAAGAAATCAGGGACTATCGCTGTTATAGGCCCATTGGCCGATAACAAAGAGAACATGCCAGGCACCTGGAGTGTAGCAGCGGATTTTTCCAAAGCCACATCATTACTTACAGGGTTGAAAGAAGTAGCTGGCAGCAACGTGAAAATTCTAACAGCACGCGGCTCTAACCTTGATACTGATAGTGCATTTGAAGAAAGGGCCGGCATGTTTGGCAAATCCCTTCACAGAGATAGCAGGCCTGCCGCTGTTATATTACAGGAAGCATTGAATATAGCAAACCAGGCCGATGTAATTGTTGCAGCCCTGGGAGAATCAGCAGAAATGAGTGGTGAAAGTTCCAGCCGTACCAATATTGATATCCCACAGGCCCAAAAAGACCTGTTGATGGCACTTGTAAAAACAGGAAAACCGGTAGTGTTGGTATTATTCGCAGGAAGACCGATGACATTGAAATGGGAGCAGGAAAATGTACCGGCTATACTCAACACATGGTTTGGGGGATCAGAAGCTGGCTTTGCCATTGCAGACGTATTGTTTGGAGATGTAAATCCATCAGGCAAACTATCTACTACGTTTCCGCAAAATATAGGACAGGTGCCACTTTTTTATAATCATAAAAATACGGGCCGTCCGCTGGCTGAGGGAAAATGGTTCCAGAAATTCCGTTCTAATTATTTAGATGTATCCAATGACCCACTCTATCCTTTTGGGTTTGGATTAAGTTATACAACGTTTACTTATGGAGAAATAAAACTCAGCAGTAAATCCTTGAAAGGAAACCAGCCATTGACCGCCAGCGTAACAGTCACCAACAGTGGCAATAAAACGGGTAAAGAAGTAGTGCAGTTGTATATCCGTGACATAGTAGGAAGCAATACTCGCCCGGTTAAAGAACTGAAGGGTTTCCAAAAGATTGAACTAAAAGCAGGAGAAAGCCGGACCGTTAATTTCACTATCACCACCAATGATCTTAAGTTTTATAATAATGATCTGAAGTATGATTGGGAAGCCGGTGAATTTAGCATTATGCTTGGAGGAAACTCAAGAGATGTAAAAGAAACTAAAGTGAATTGGGTGAAATAAATGACCAGTAGAGGGTATTCAAATAACTGATAGATGTATAAAAAAGCACTAATTTTTCTTTGTATTTTTTTTTATTATACAGGCCTGGCACAAGATAAATCCCAGTTTGAAAAATATAAATTCATACAGAACGGAGATACGCTGCCATATCGTTTATTGCTACCAGAAAATTATGATCCGGCAAAAAGCTACCCTATGGTAATTTTCCTGCATGGGCGTGGTGAAAGTGGTAACGATAATGAGAAGCAGCTGACCCATGGCGCGTTATTATTTCTAAGGGACAGCATACGAAAAAAACATCCTGCCATCGTCGTATTTCCGCAATGTGCAGAAAATAGTTATTGGAGCAATGTGCAAACTGTTGCGGCAAGCAATGGTAAACGGACTTTTTATTTTATACCTGCTGGCGAGCCATCACTATCTATGCAGCTATTATTATCCCTGACTGATAATTTGCAGGTGCAGTATAAAATTAAAAAAGATCAGGTTTATGTAATGGGGCTGAGCATGGGTGGTATGGGCACATTTGAACTGGTAAGAAGAAAGCCGGAATTATTTGCAGCAGCTATTCCTATTTGTGGCGGCGCTGACCCTTCTACCGCCAGGCAATTAAATAAAGTGAAATGGTGGATTTTTCATGGTGCAAAGGATGATGTAGTATTGCCGGTATATTCTGAAAAAATGAATACAGCTTTGCAAAAAGCCGGAGCCAAAGTAAAATTCACGCTCTATCAACAGGCGAATCACAATAGTTGGGATAGTGCTTTTGCCGAGCCAGGATTACTTGACTGGCTGTTTAGCATTAAACGGTAAAGGTGCCAGGGGAATACAGTAGTAATAAATAAGAGATGTGCATTTCTACTAATAACGAATACTGGAAAAACTTAAAACCCGGGCATATGGCCCGGGTTTCTTTATTTGCGCCTTTTGGTTTTACACTGAATGCCCTTGAAGTAAAAGGCTATTAGTACATCCGCCCCGGGAATGTGTCTTATTATAGTACATGTTCGCTTAGGTAGTCTGAACTTATTGCATGCAAAATATTATTATGAGACCACTTTTAGTTGACAGGGGCTTTTGGAAAATAAAGCTTTATGGGATGAATCTTCTAACTTTAGGAATAATTAGAATATTAAAACAAACGCTTGTAATCGACTCCAACTCAGAACCCAAACATTTTAAAACAAAAGCCAAATATGAAAAAAATACTTTTCGCAGCGGTACTCCTTTCGCTGTTATTCTCCTGCACAAATGACGAAAAAGCCAGGGAGCCGGGTACCACCAGCACACCGGGCGCTGCCTTCTCCACAGAAGGGAAAAAAGTAACAGTGTATACAACAGCGGACAGCAGTACTTACCGACTGTCTGTAACAGATACATTGGAATTCAAAGAAATGGGGCAGCCGGTCGAAACACAGGTTTGCGTTTTTGTTGATCCGGGCAAAACCTACCAGAATTTTTTTGGAATCGGAGCTGCACTGACAGACGCCTCTGCCGAGACTTATTATAAACTACCGAAAGAAAAACAACAGGAATTAATAAAGGCATACTTCGACAAACAAACTGGTATTGGTTATACAGTAGCAAGAACAAATATAAACAGCTGTGATTTCAGCAGTGATATGTATACCTATGTAGACAGTAATGACGTAGACCTAAAAACATTCAACATAGAGCATGACAGGAAATATAAAATTCCTTTTATAAAAGAAGCAATGACGGCAGCGGGCGGAAAACTAGACCTGTTTGCCAGTCCCTGGAGCCCACCATCCTGGATGAAGACTAATCACAATATGATCCGCGGAGGAAAATTAAAACCCGAATATTATGATAGCTGGGCGATGTACTACACAAAGTTTATAAAGGAATATGAAAAAGAAGGCATTCCTGTTTGGGGTATCAGTGTACAGAATGAACCAATGGCTACGCAGCGATGGGAAAGTTGCGTGTACACTGCGGAAGAAGAAAGAGATTTTTTAAAGAAACATCTGGGCCCTACCATGGAAAAAGAGGGGCTTAAAGATAAAAAGATCATTGTTTGGGATCATAACCGTGACCTGATGTACCAGCGGGCACAAACTTATTTTGATGATCCGGAAGCAGCTAAATATGCATGGGGTATCGGCTTTCACTGGTATGAAGACTGGAGTGGTGGTCAGCCTATGTATGAGAATGTAAAAAGAGTACATGAAGCATATCCGGATAAGAATATCTTCTTTACAGAAGGATGTGCTGAAAGTTTCAATGCCAGCAGGTACAATGCATGGACACTGGGCGAGGAATATGGCCGTTCCATGATCAATGATTTTAATAATGGGATGGTTGGTTTTACCGACTGGAATATCCTGCTCGACGAAACCGGCGGTCCTAACCATGTGCAGAACTTCTGTTTCGCTCCTGTACATGGAGATACAAGATCAGGTGAACTGATTTATACAAATGCATATTACTATATCGGCCATTTTTCTAAATTCATAAAACCAGGGGCAAAACGTATCAGCAGCGCCGCCAGCAGGAGCCAGTTACTTACCACAGCTTTCAGGAATGAAGATGGGAAAACAGTGGTAATTGTAATGAACCAGGGTAGTATCAAAACCCCTTACTTTTTATGGATCAATGGTAAAGCTGCGCCGGTAACAGCTTTGCCACATTCTATCGCAACGTTAATATTCTAACTAAACGGTAAAAAGATAAGGGGCGAAAGAGACAGCTCTTTTGTCCCTTATCTTTTTTGCCGATTTCAATTTTTAGCTATGCCCCATTCATTTAAGTACAGCCTGTGTGTGTTATTTCTGACTGCGCAGACTTTTTTAGTAGTTGCCCAAAAGAAAACAATCAATCAGAAAGTTGATTCGGTTTTAAAACTAATGACGCTGGAAGAAAAGATTGGCCAGTTGAATCAATATAGCGGTGACTGGGTTTCTACAGGGCCGATAACAAATGATGGGGATAAGCAGGACCAGGTCCGGAAAGGACAGTTAGGCTCAATGCTTAATATTATGGGGGTTAACCATACACGGCAATTGCAGGAAATGGCCATGCAGTCGAGGATGAAAATTCCCCTGCTTTTCGGCCAGGACGTAATACATGGCTATAAAACAACATTCCCTATCCCCCTTGCAGAAGCAGCAAGCTGGGATATGAACGCCATTGAATTGAGTGCCCGCATTGCGGCCATAGAAGCTTCTGCTGCTGGCATTCACTGGACGTTTGCGCCTATGGTTGATATTGCCCGAGACCCCCGTTGGGGACGCGTGATGGAAGGAGCCGGCGAAGATCCTTATCTGGGTTCACTTATTGCGAAAGCAAGAGTAAAAGGATTCCAGGGTAAAGGATTGGGAAATACAGATGCGATGATGGCCTGTGCTAAACATTTTGCCGCTTATGGTGCAGCTGTTGGTGGCAGGGATTATAATTCGGTTGATATGAGTGAGCGGATGTTGTGGGAAGTGTATTTGCCACCATTCAAAGCGGCATTGGATGCAGGTGCTGCTACTTTCATGAATTCATTCAATGATCTGAATGGTATTCCTGCAACTGGTAATGCTTATCTGCAAAGAGATATCCTCAAGGGAAAATGGAAGTTCAACGGGTTTGTGGTAAGCGATTGGGGTTCTGTGGGAGAAATGATTCAGCACGGATATGTAAAGGATAACTATGAGGCGGCTTTGTCAGCTATCACCGCGGGGAGTGATATGGATATGGAAAGCCGGAGCTATAAAAATAATTTAGCAAAATTGGTAAATGAAAAAAAAGTACCTGTTTCCCTGATTGACGACGCGGTGGAAAGAATATTAAAAAAGAAATTCGAAATGGGGTTATTTGATGATCCTTATCGGTTTAGTAACGCTGAAAGGGAAAAGAAGGAACTGAATAACCCGGCACATGTAAAAGCTGCAAGAGAAGTAGCGGCAAAAAGTATTGTTTTATTAAAGAATGAAAACAACCTGTTGCCGCTGTCAAAGAACCAGAAAAAAATTGCATTCATTGGACCTTTAGTTAAAGAAGTAAAACAGAATCTTGGCTTTTGGAGTATTGAAATGCCCGGCGATTCTTCCTATATAGTTTCTCAGTGGCAGGGGCTGGTCAATAAATTGCAGGGCAATACAGAATTACTATATGCACGTGGCTGTGGCATAGAAGATAGCTCACGCACAGGTTTTGCCGAAGCAATAGAAATTGCAAAGCAGGCTGATGTGGTTATATTAAGCGTTGGAGAAAAACGCGATATGAGTGGTGAAGCGAAGAGCCGTAGTAATCTGCAGTTACCCGGGGTACAGGAAGAACTGATCAGGGCCATTCATGCTACGGGAAAACCGGTTGTTGTACTTATTAATGCAGGAAGGCCGCTGATCTTTAACTGGACGGCTGATAATGTTCCTGCAATATTATATACATGGTGGTTAGGAAGCGAGGCGGGCAATGCCATTGCCGATGTACTATTTGGTGATTACAATCCTTCCGCAAAACTACCCATGAGTTTTCCGCGTTCAGAAGGGCAGATACCCATTTATTATAGCGCGTTCAATACTGGCAGACCAGCTACGAGTGATAAGGATAAATTCTATCGCTCTTCTTATCTCGATCTTTCTATTTATCCGAAATATGAATTTGGCTATGGTCTCAGCTATACATCTTTCCAGTATACTTCCCTGCTGCTGAATAAAAAGAAGATCAGCGAACAGGAACCATTGGAAATTAGTTTTGTGTTGACCAATAACGGACGTTATGAGGGAGAAGAAGTGGTGCAGTTGTATCTCCGTGACCGGGTTGGATCGGTAGTACGACCAGTTAAAGAGCTGAAAGATTTTCAAAAAATAAAACTAAAAGCCGGCGAATCAACAACGGTACGGTTTACAGTTAATAAAGACAAACTCTCCTTTTACGATTCTAAACTTAACTGGATCACTGAGCCGGGCATGTTCGATCTCATGATTGGCTCTTCATCAAAAGATATCCGGTTGAAGGAAAGTTTTGAGCTGATAAAATAAGGTGAATTAAAAATGCAAAATGCAAAAACAGTTTCCAATAACGGAGTCCATTTTTGAATTTTACATTTTGAATTTTTAATTTATCGCGCATATACTCCATTAGGAGACACCACGCTTGCTGGCCCACCGGTAATGCCCACTGGTGGAATGATAATATTAATGAGTTCTCCATTCACTTTCAATGTTGCTTTTTGCGCATGTATCTCGACGCCTTGCTGGTAGAATGGCGGCATTGCGGAAGGTTTGCGATCAATTAAATAGGGGGCACTGAAATCTGTCATCTCAACCTCAAATGTATGACCGCCGGCCACCAGCACCGCCACTGCTTTCGCAGCTTCTATCCGGATATCTATTGTTGCGGTAAGAACGGGGGCCTGTTCAAATGGAGTTCCTGCAAAAATGTTGGCACCAAAATAATTGCCTACTGTCTCGTCCGTACTTACAAACCCCATTACCACAGGCGCCGCATTGGGATCGGGTTGCCATAGGATCATTCCACTTGGTGCATTGCCTGCAGGTGTATTGACCATCCGCCCAAGATGAACGATAATATTAGGCATTTGCAATTCCGCTGAAGTAACTGCTACAAGATCAATTCCGCCTTCCCAGCTCATCCATTTTGTTACGTTTGACATAAATAAGTTTTATGATTAAATGATAATAAATAACAGCGCTCAATGTGGGGCAATTCAGGAATAGTTGCAATACCCTCTGAGGGGTATTTTTAACGATCGGCCAGCGGGTATATGAGCTTAAAGTAGCGTAGTGTTTAAATGCTTTGTTAAAGCCATTGCACAGCCTAATAAAATAAAAAGTCTTTTCGTTGGTGAAAGGAGCTATCCTGACAATATTTAAAACATTTAAGTGGAAGCGACTACATAAAAAGTGGTATTTCACAGAATATACATTGCTGTTATTTTTGAATTCAACAAATCATTATTGAAAATCAAAAACTATTTATGAAAAGATTAATGATAGCAGTATTTCTCAGCATGTTTATAGCCAATATAAACGCCCAGTTATCATATGGAGCTAAAGCCGGCCTTAATATCGCCCGTATTGGATTTACCGATGATGATTTTACCACA
Organism: uncultured Terrimonas sp.; assembly: GCA_964528095.1. Lineage (GTDB taxonomy): Bacteria > Bacteroidota > Bacteroidia > Chitinophagales > Chitinophagaceae > CAZGSG01. The sequence continues at coordinate 832 of CAZGSG010000169.1, read as the reverse complement.
AAGAGCAAACCTGGTCTTACAGGTGGCATATTTGCTAACTATGAACTTGCAACAAAAGCTTCCTTACAACTCGAACTGTTATATTCAGGCGAAGGCACGAAGGAAAGACGCATTAGTAATAATGCCATAGGTAAGATCAGTAAAACATATTTGCAACTGCCTTTATTATTTCAGTATACCATCACACATCGTTTCTATGCCGAGGCCGGACCACAGATCGGGTTTCTGATATCCTCAAAAGAAAAATATAATGGCAATAAAAAAGATATTAAACAATACTACAAATCGACAGATCTCAGGTTGCCTATCGGAATAGGATACCGGTTTAATAATAAGTTCAGGGATTTTGCTGCGGCCGCCAGGTACTCTTTCAGCTTTTCCAGGATCAACAAGGAAGCAGTTGGCGGAGGTGATCTGAAGAATAAAGTACTGAGTATTGCCGTACAATATACAATTCCGAATTAGAAGAGAAGTTTCGGATTCCTGGTTTGTAGTTCAACATTTTTAAAGATATGGTATCCTGTTACCAGCCTTGAATAATAGTACACGAACTTCTGTGAGAACGTTGAACTATAAACCGGGAACACGAGCTTAAGGTTATTTGATATCAAAATCAATTACAACCTTATCAGTTTTTGGATGACTCTGACAGGTCAGTATGTATCCCTGTTCGATCTCTTCGTGTTCCAGCCCCCAGTGCACATCCATTTCTACTTCACCCTCCAGTAATTTTGCTTTACAGGTACAACAAACACCGCCTTTGCAGGCATAAGGAAGATCGGCACCTAACTTCATAGCGGCATCTAATACAGACTGGCTGCTGTTGAAGGGG
>CAZGSG010000168.1:0-12419 GCA_964528095.1 uncultured Terrimonas sp. | reverse complement strand
ATGCTCAGCGACCTGACCGGTCTGCCGCTTGCCAATGCTTCACTACTGGATGAGGCGACAGCAGCAGCCGAAGCCATGACCATGTTCTTTAACACCCTCAACAAACAGGACCATATCGAGCGACCAAAGTTTTTTGTTGACGCGGATGTGTTCCCACAGACAAAAGATGTATTGATCACAAGAGCCGTACCCGTAGGTATCGAGATAGTAGAAGGTGATTACCGGACTGCCGCAATCGACAGCAGTTATTTTGGCGCGATCGTTCAATACCCGAATGATAAAGGATCTATTGAAGACTACCGTGATTTTATTAATACAGTACATGGTGCAGGTGCGCTGGTTGCTATGGCAACAGATCTGCTGGCGCTTACTTTGCTGACGCCCCCGGGCGAACTGGGAGCAGATGTAGCAATAGGCTCCGCACAGCGTTTCGGCGTACCACTGGGCTTCGGTGGTCCGCACGCGGCATTCTTTACAGCCAAGGATGATTTTAAACGCAGCATACCAGGACGTATCATCGGCGTAAGCATCGACGCGCAGGGCAATCGTGCATTACGCATGGCTTTACAAACAAGAGAACAACATATCAAAAGGGAAAAAGCTACTTCGAATATTTGTACCGCCCAGGCATTGCTTGCGAACATGGCGGCAATGTATGCTGTGTATCACGGTCCCCAGGGCCTGACCAATATTGCAAAACGGGTAGCATTGCTGACTCAGACTGTTGCCAATGCAATTGAAGAAAGAGGATTTGAATTGATCGGTGAACATTTCTTTGATACGATTACAATAAAAACAGATGAGCTCGCAGCTATCAGGGCTAAAGCGGAAAAACAACAGATTAACCTGCGTTATTTTGATAACCAGCATATTGGTATTTCTATCGATGAAACAACTTCAGTGGGCGATCTCTACGACCTGATCAATTGTTTTGAGAATGATAAAGATCCGGTTGCATTTGATATACACCAGGACGATGAACTGCGCTATCTTCCTTCATCACTGGAAAGGAAATCGAAGTTCCTTGTACACCCTGTTTTTAATACCCATCATAGCGAAAGCCAGATGATGCGATATATAAAATCATTGGAGAATAAAGACCTTTCGTTAAATACCTCGATGATCTCATTGGGAAGCTGTACCATGAAATTGAATGCAGCCAGCGAAATGATGCCATTGAGCTGGGCACATTTCAGCAAGATTCACCCGTTTGCTCCAAAAGATCAAACCGAAGGATACCAGTTCGTGATTGACGAGCTGAGCAAATATCTCTGCGAGATCACGGCCTTTGATGCATGCAGCCTGCAACCGAATAGTGGTGCACAGGGCGAGTATGCGGGTCTGCTTTCCATTAAAGCATACCATGAAAGTCGTGGTGATCATCATCGCAATGTAATGCTGATCCCTATCTCCGCTCATGGTACCAATCCTGCGTCGGCAGTAATGACGGGAATGAAAGTCATCGTAGTAAAAGCGCTTGAAAATGGTTATATAGATGTGGAAGATCTGAAAGCCAAAGCTATTCAGCACTCTGCCAATCTTTCGGGTATCATGATCACTTATCCAAGTACCTATGGCGTTTATGAAGAAACAGTAAAAGAAATTACTGCTATCATTCATGAGCATGGCGGACAGGTGTATATGGATGGCGCGAATATGAATGCGCAGGTAGGTTTGACAGCTCCCGGGCTTATCGGTGCCGATGTTTGTCACCTCAATCTTCATAAAACATTTGCCATACCACATGGTGGCGGTGGTCCGGGCATGGGGCCCATCTGTGTGAAAAAACACCTCGCGGCATTTTTACCAGGCCACGTAGAACTCGATAGCCAGGCAACAACCAGCACACATGCGGTATCTGCAGCGCCATACGGATCTGCATCTATCCTGCTCATTTCGTATGGTTATATAAGAATGCTGGGATATGCCGGCGTGCGTGCCGCTACTGAATACGCTATATTGAATGCAAATTATATGCGTGCAAGACTGGATGGAGCATATGATATATTATATCTTGGTACGAATGGTACCTGCGCGCATGAATTCATCGTGGATCTCCGACCTTTCAAAAAAACAGCAGAAGTAGAAGCGGAAGATATAGCCAAACGCCTGATCGATTATGGATTTCATGCACCTACCATGAGTTTCCCGGTGCCGGGAACGATCATGATCGAACCAACGGAAAGCGAAGACAAAGCCGAACTGGATCGTTTTTGTGATGCCATGCTTTCTATCCGTGAAGAAATAAAAGCAATAGAAGAAGGAAGAGCGGATAAAAAGGATAACCCACTCAAAAACGCGCCCCATACACAATTTGTGGTGACTGCTGATGAATGGAAACACGCTTATACAAGACAGGAAGCGGCATTCCCCTTATATTATGTTACGCTGAATAAATTCTGGCCTGCAGTAGCGAGAGTCAATAATACACATGGCGACAGGCATCTGATCTGTACCTGTGAACCAGTTGAGTCTTATATGGAAGCCGAAGCATAACAGTAAGTTTTTTAATAGCTGGTACATTTAGCAAAACAGCGCGGGGTTATAAAACCCGCGCTGTTTTATTTTACAGTATTGCCTGACTTGTCAATCTTATGGTACTTTTTTAATTTCGGAGATTCTGTAACCATTGCTGTTCCTTCATAAAAATCTGATGCGCCGTAGAATTTATAGGGAATGACCAGTTTACCGGTCTTGTCAATAAATCCATATAAGCCTGCATCATTCTGGACCATGGCAAGACCTTCGCTAAAATGCCTGGCCTTTTTATAAACAAATGGTAGCACTTCTTTACCGGACTCATTTATATAGCCATACTTACCGTTTTGTCCAACAATTGCTGCCAGCCCTGCTTCATCAAATTTGATATAGGGTGACGAAGGAGGATATAACATATTTCCTTTCATGTCATGGAGACCATACACCCAGTTCGTTCCCTCATTGGGATCAGTACTTACAGTTTTAATGTTTACCTCATAAAGATTGTCGTTCAACTTTTTTATACCATCGTATTTGGTAGGGATTATTTCATTTCCTTTCAGATCGATGAGCCCTATTTTATCATTTATGTCCGCAACCATATAAGCAGCAGTTCCTTCTCTTTTAAACGATGTGTAGATCGCCGGTATAAGCACATCTCCATTCGGGTACAACCTGCCGTAAGTTATTCTTTCTTTATATAAAGAAGTTACAGACAATTCGTTATTACTTGTTCCTGTTAGCATGTAGAAATCATCCTGTTTTTTCCCATCGCGGTATAGTTTCAGCTCAATAGAAAAAAGTCCGTCGCGAATGACCATGACACCTTTGCCAGCATGAAGGCTCTGCCCGCTTAGTATTAATGTCTTGTTTTCATTTTTATACTGAACATTCATAATGGTCAGCTTTGCCCCTTTTTTCAGCAGGTCATAATCGAATGCCGTTTCATTACTTGCCTTATGAAATGACCTGATATAAACAGTATCTTTCTTTGTAGAGACTTTTACGGATATATCGGAATTTGATTTTGTAGTGACCACTTCATTTTTATTAGAATCAAAATAAAAGCTCTTTTCAGCTGCAGGATCCGCGGCATTGGCCATTTGCAATAGTCCTCCGGTAATCTCCAGGGGATCGTAATTGAATTGTTGGGAAAAGACAGTGATTGAACCAAGAAAAAGAGAAAGTAATAGTAATAAGTTTTTCATTTTGTCCTTTTGGATTGGGTACGGGTATTGTTTAAAGAGAATTCGGCTGTAAAAATAAAAATTTATCAATACTGGTCAAGAGGCAGTAAGAAGTATTTTAAAAAATTCGCCTGTTTCAGCCCATTTAAATATAGAATATGCTATAATAAGAAAGCCGGGCGATGTGTTGCACCCGGCTTTCTTATTATCGTATTTAGGCAATAACCCCTAAAACGCCTTCTTTCCCCAGTTATTGTTGCTCTCATCAGCGTCCATAAAAATGCCGCCGTCCAGTTTTATTGATTGTACTTGCTTATTCGTATTAATGTTTACAATCGCAAGCTTTTCATTTTTTTGCCAGATACCTGGGCTTTGGTGGAATTTGCCCGTGGTACCATCCGCATGGGTTACTACAATATCTACCGGAGCTACCATACCACCTATGTTTTCAATGGTCAATGTATAGCCTTTTGTGTTCTTCACGGATGATTTTAACGACAGGTCGATATAATTATTGGAGAAAAACCAGTTATTCCAAAACCAATTCAGATTTTTACCCGACGCGGTATTAAAGATGAAAAAGAAATCCCAGGGGGTAGGGTGTTTCCCATTCCAGGTATTCATATAGGTATGCAGGCATTTCCTGAACAGCTCATCCCCAAGAAAATCTTTTAATGCGATATAACCAAGCGCGGCCTTCCCATACTCATTATTGCCCATGCCCGCGCCCGACAGGTTAGAAGATGGAGTAATGATTGAAATATCCTGGTCCTGCGCTGCATCATTGATCCATCCATCTACACGAAATTGTTTGAATAATTCATCCGCCTGTTCAACGCCGAGGTCTTCACGCCCGATCATCAGTTCAAAAAAAGTAGCCCAGCCCTCGTCCATAAAACCATAACGACTCTCATTGATGCCCATATAAAAAGGCATATAAGTATGAGCGATCTCATGTTCTGCAACAAATCTTGAAAAATTAGTATCGGCATATGTTTCATCATTAGCCATCATCGGGTATTCCATCCCTGCATAACCATGTACCACGGTAGTTTTTTCATATGGATAAGGAATACCCGGCCATTTATGCGATAACCAGTTAAGCGCGTGCTGGGCAAACCGGGCGACATGATGATAATCGGCAGCCGTATCATTATAGGCAGCCTGTGCGCTGGCGCGTCGTTTTGTTGCCTCATCCACAATAGTACTTGTACCATCCCATACAAAATGATCGCTCAACGCAAAGGCCATATCAGGAATATTCTTTGCTTTAAATTGCCAGCTGTTTACAGCGTTCTGAATGGTTACATTCTTTTTAGCAAGGTCTTCCTTTGTCACAATATTAATGACCGCATCCGATGTCATTGATTCATTAAACCGCTGTAAGATGGTTGGTTGTAAAACTGTTTCAGGTTTTTGCAAAGTACCCGTGCCCCAGACTATATAGTTCTTCGGAACGTTTAGCGTAACGGTATAGTCATTGAAGTCGCTATAAAACTCTTTACTATCAACAAAATTCATGGCATCCCAACCTGCATAATCATCATAGACTGCAACACGCGGATAGAAGTAGGCCAGGAAATAAGTGGTAGAATCAATCATACCTTCTCTCCCGCTTTCAAGAGAAATCTCATAATGCCAGTCGAATTTTATATTTACCGAATCACCTGGCAATAGTGCTTTGGGCAATCGGGTGGGCTGCCAGGTGGCCAAACGGCTATTTTCACGCCAGGGAATAGTTTGCCCGTTGACAGAATACCCATCAATATGAACACCGGAGGTAAGATAATCTGCACTGGCAGCCTGTTCGCGTGGAGCGCCGGGTTTATGAATATTCAAAAAAAGTTTTACCAGGATCATTTTAAGTGTATCCGGGCTATTATTGAAGTAAGTGATCGTTTCTGTTCCACTCACCTTCCTGTCAGGAGGCATGGCAGAGATCGTAATATTATAACGTGCGGTATTTTGCCAGTAATTTTTCCCCGGCTTTCCATCCATCGATCTGGTGCCTTTTTTATAGGCCTGTTTGATATCCCTGGGTAAGTATAAACTTTGGGCAGAAGCGAACGATATGAAAAAACTTGCCAGTAGTAACAGTAGGATAAAGCGCATGCTGAAGATTTTGCAGCAATATAGGAAAACAGGATTCTCCGGTCAGAAGTATTTGATAGCAGGTCATTAAGACAGATGACCGATACAACCAGGGAATAATACCCTGGCTTGGGTATTCTATGCTAAGCGATAAACCACCAAATTGCCGGCTAAAACTAAACAAATGAGAATTTCAGTTGCCAGTGTACTTTTCCTGACTATATTTTATTCCTGTAGCAATGAGAAAAAAGAAGAAACGCCGCCCCCCGCTCCTGTTTCTATCAGTTCGGTAAATGCTTTTATAAAAGGAAAATCTTTTAGTACCTATAAAGTTGGCACGATCTCCAATTTTGAAATGGACAAGGAAAACCCATATCAATGGCTGGATGAAAAAAAAGATACTACTAAGTTTATGCGGGACTACCTGGCAGGGAGAGTGAAATTCGCCATTCAGTTTGTAAACGATTCAACGGCTACGCTAACCGATGATGGCAAAACGATCAGCGCTATTTATAAATTAGATAATAAAACCGGGGAAGATGAAAAAGAGGGTATTAAATTTCGTTTCACCTATGAGGATAAAGATGGAGAAATGATGCCGGGAGCCACAGATCCTGTGATCATGACTTCTACCTATATTATAAAAGGCATCGACGCAGAAAACTTATTACTGGAGGCTCCGCGTGAACTCAACAACAGGAAACTGGCTGTATTGATGAAGGCAAAATAAACATAAGCATCAATTTGATATCCGCCCTTTGTAAATCGGATATTTTGTAGCCCCGGGGAGGGGCTATTCCTGTTTTAATCAACCATTGCAGCGAGGATGCATTTTTTAGGGTCGTCCATTACAACTTTATATCCACGGTATTGTTAATTTGAACTAAAATACTCATCACATGCCCAATACAAATGCATACGCTGCTCAAAGCGTTGGTGCTTCTTTGACGCCTTTTCAGTTTGATCGTCGTACACCTGGTCCACAGGACATTCATATTGATATCCTTTTTTGCGGGGTTTGCCATTCAGATCTCCACCAGGTAAGGGATGAATGGGGTGGATCGATCTTTCCAATGGTACCTGGTCACGAGATCGTAGGTCGTATAACAAGTATTGGTACCGGGGTAAAGAAATTTAAAGTGGGTGACCTGGCCGGTATTGGCTGTTTTGTGGACTCCTGTCGCACCTGTCCAAGCTGCGCTGCAGGCGAAGAACAATATTGTGAACAGGGCATGACCGGTACTTATAATGCTTATGAACGAGGTACCAGGAATCCCACTTATGGAGGTTATTCAACACAGATCGTGGTAGATGAAAATTATGCATTGCATGTTTCAGACAAACTGCCACTTGAAGGAGTAGCTCCTTTATTGTGTGCAGGCATTACTACTTATTCGCCGCTTCGTCACTGGAACGTGCAAAAAGGCCAGCAGGTAGGTATAGTCGGATTAGGCGGTCTCGGTCATATGGCTGTTAAATTCGCCGCTTCTTTTGGTGCCGAAGTAACGGTATTTAGTACTTCCGCTTCCAAGGAAGAAGATGCTAAACGCCTGGGCGCTCATCATTTTACTATCACCAAAGACCCTGCACAAATGAAAGCGCAAAGGAATAAATTTGATTTTATCCTGAATACGATCTCCGCTCAACACGAATACGGAGAGTACCTGCAACTACTGAAAACAAACGGAACAATGGTAGTAGTGGGAGTACCGCCAAAACCATCTGTTGTTGGAGCATTCGACATTATCGGCAATCGCAGATCGCTGGCAGGTTCTATGATCGGGGGCATCAGGGAAACACAGGAGATGCTGGATTATTGCGCCGAGCATGGCATCACCTCTGACGTGGAAGTGATTGACATCAAAGATATCAATAGATCATACGAGCGGATGCTGAAGAACGACGTGCGTTACCGCTTCGTGATAGATACAGCTTCATTAAAATAAGCGGTTGAGTAATGGACAGACCCATCGCTTTCCTGCTTGCAAGAATAACAATAGCAACCAGCTTTTTGGGACATGGTTTTATCAGGCTTCCAAAATTGCAGGATTTTAGTAACTGGATGACTGGCAGGTTCAGTGCCTCCATATTGCCTGAAGCAGTCGTTCTGCCATTCAGTTATATACTTCCTTTTGCGGAATTTGTTATTGGCATACTCTTGCTGGCGGGTCTTTTTACCAGGGGCTCATTGATAGCAGGAACATTGTTAATGATCGTTCTTATTTTTGGCAGTAGTGTACTGGAAGACTGGGCCGCAATACCATCACAGTTAATACACGCTGCCTTTTGTATCGTATTGCTTGTCTATGTGAAAGAATTTAATATTTATTCATTGGACAAAAAATTTAACAGGCAATCATGAGCATTCTTTTTTCTCCTCTCACTATAAAGAGCATTACACTAAAGAACAGGATAGTTGTTTCGCCGATGTGCCAGTATTCGTCCACAGATGGCTTTGCCAATGACTGGCACCTGGTGCACCTGGGTAGCCGCGCTATTGGCGGCGCATCACTTATCATACAGGAAGCCACGGCGGTATCACCCGAAGGCCGCATCACATTTGCCGATATGGGGATCTGGAAAGACGAACACATTGATAAACTGAAACAGATCGTTTCCTTTATTCATGAACACGGAGCCATTGCGGGCATACAGTTGGCTCATGCGGGCAGGAAAGCCAGTTGTGCGAAACCCTGGGATGGAGGCAAACAAATTGCCGAAGGTATTCATAGCTGGCAGCCGGTGGCAGCTTCTCCTGTTCCTTTTGAAGAAGGACAGGTGATCCCCGCCGAACTTTCCAGGCAAGCCATTCAGCAATTGGTCAATGATTTTAAAACTGCAGCAGTAAGAGCAATAAAAGTAGGGTATAAAGTATTGGAGATACATGGAGCACATGGTTATCTTATTCATCAATTCCTTTCTCCACTCAGTAATCAACGAACAGATGAATATGGTGGAAGTTTTGAAAACCGGACGAGGTTTCTTATTGAAATAATTGATGCGGTGAATACCGTATGGCCTGCCGACCTGCCTCTTTTTGTGCGCGTCTCCGCTACCGATTGGAAAGATGGTGGCTGGAATATTGATGAATCGGCAAAACTGGCAAGCATACTAAAACAAAAAAGGGTTGATTTGATCGATACGTCCAGCGGAGGTATTGTGCCGGGTGTGAAGATGACGATCGGACCTGGTTACCAGGTTGGGTTTGCAGACAGGATCAAAAAAGAAACCGGTATCCTGACTGGCGCAGTAGGAATGATTACCAGCGCGGAACAGGCGGAAGAAATCCTGCAGACACAACAGGCAGACCTGGTATTTATGGCGCGGGAATCTTTGCGTGATCCATACTTTCCCTTACACGCTGCATTTCAATTAAATACAGGCATTAATAACTGGCCTGTACAATATGAAAGAGCCAGGCCTACCGGCAAATAAACATAAAAATGTATCTTTGCCTGCTGCTATTAGAAATAGTCTTACTCAAAGTTGCTTTGCCATATATCCTGTTAATTAAAGCAACGAATGAAAACCAGTATCGACAGTATTTCAAGATTTACACAGAAAATCGTATCGCCCCTGTTATCTCCTTCCAATAAGAACAAGGATCTATCACCGGCTCCTGTAACTACCTATTCAAACAGGCAGATCAGGATTGCTGTATCTGCTTTTTTCTTTATCCAGGGATTATGTTTCTCCTCGTGGGCAAGCCGGATCCCCGATATAAAAACAACATTACAATTAAGTGATGCCGCTTTGGGAAGCATATTGCTCGCATTGCCGGCAGGGCAGTTGACCGCGATGCCTTTTTCAGGAAGACTGGTCACCCATTTCGGAAGTAAAAAAATATTACGTTTCTGTCTTGTTTTGTATGCCATCTGCCTAACCAATATAGGACTTGCGGATCAGCCCTGGCAATTGGCCCTGGCTTTATACTTTTTCGGCATCTGTGGTAATATGTGTAACATCTCGGTGAACACACAGGCTATCCGAGCAGAAAAACTATATGCACGCCCTATCATGACTTCTTTTCATGGCGCATGGAGTACCGCAGGGTTTACGGGTGCTGCTATAGGGTTGATCATGATGGCACAGGGTGTATCGCCTTATATCCATTTCTGGATAGTAGCGGCACTTGTTTTTATTACCATTGTTATTACACAAAAATATTTGCAGGATGGCCGGTCAGCAGCTACTGCGGAAAAGAAAAAGTTTTTTTCAAAACCGGATGGCATGCTGGTGCAATTAGGTATTATAGGTTTCTGCAGTATGGCCAGTGAAGGTGCCATGTTTGACTGGAGTGGCGTGTATTTCAAACAGGTTGTACATGCGCCGGAGTCGCTCACGGTATTAGGATATGTTTCATTCATGGTAATGATGGCGACAGGCCGTTTTGTAGGCGATAAGCTTATTGCAAAACACGGTCGCAAGAAAATGCTTCGCATGAGTGGCATACTCATCTCGACCGGCTTATTTATCTCTGTTCTATTTCCACATATCGTGACGGCAACAATTGGTTTTCTGATTGTAGGATTAGGTGTTTCATCCATTGTGCCGATGGTATACAGCAGTGCGGGCAGGGTGTCTAAAATTCCGCCCGGAATGGCGCTGGCCTCCGTTTCCAGTATCAGCTTTCTGGGATTCCTGATGGGTCCCCCACTGATTGGTTATATCGCTGAATTATCCAGCTTACGATATTCTTTTGCAGTAATAGGCCTGCTTGGGTTTGGCATTGCATTGCTTGTATCAAAGTTAAAGGCATTGAATTAAGAAGCTCTCTGTTTGATTTTACACGGAGTCGCTGTTGATCTTTCTTTATATTAGTAACTTCCTGTTTTCCTGAAGAGAATGAACATTATAACTTAAAATAAGGAGGCACGGACCAGGCAGATTCTTTAAAGAATTTTGAGCCATTCCGCGCCTCCTTATTTTAAGTTGTAATATTTTTTATGTCCAAACAGGCTACGAAGCACTGATACAAAGAAAGATCAACAGCGACTCCGTGTAAAATCAAATTAAAAGACGCTCCAATTCGCTAAATTCAGTGGCTACCCCAAACAAAAATTAGTTACTGCTGTTATCTTTAGGAATCTATTCCCTACACTTCAATACCAACACATGTACCAACGTCAGATCGGCACTACCACATTAAAGACAATGCCCCTTATTTTCGGTGGAAACATCTTCGGCTGGACCGTAGATGAAAAAAAATCGTTTGAACTTTTAGATGGTTTTACCGCGGCAGGTTTTAATATGATCGATACTGCGGATGTGTATTCAAGATGGGTACCGGGAAATAAAGGCGGTGAATCGGAAACCATCATTGGCAACTGGATGAAAAAGAAGGGCAATCGTGACAAACTGATCATAGCCACAAAAGCCGGTGCCGATATGGGGCATGGCATTGATGTATCAGCTAAAAATATTATTCAATCAGCAGAGCAATCGCTTAAGCGTTTACAAACTGACCGGATTGATCTTTACCAAACACATTATGACAATGAAGCTACGCCTGTGGAAGAAACACTGGAAGCGTATACGCGTCTTGTGAAAGAAGGAAAAGTACAATTCATTGGCACATCTAATATGACGGCAGGAAGAGTAAAGAACTCTATTGAAACGAGTGAAAAAAAGGAACTGGCCCGGTATGAAACGATACAGCCGCTGTATAATTTATATGACCGGGAGAAATTTGAAACTGAATACCAGCAGCTTTGCCTGGATAATAAACTGAGCGCCATCCCTTATTATTCGCTGGCCAGCGGATTTCTCACAGGTAAATACCGCTCTGAAAATGACCTGAACAAAAGCCAGCGTGGTGCTGGCATCAAAAAATACCTAACCGCCAGGGGTTTTAATATCCTCGCTGCTTTGGATAAGATCAGTGGTAAATATGCTGCTGAACCAGCCCAGGTAGCGATCGCCTGGTTAATCGCTCAACCGGCCGTGACTGCAGCTATTGCAAGTGCCACTTCACTTGAACAATTAAAGGACCTTGAAAAAGCAACTACGTTGAGTTTGACGCAGGAAGACCGTGATGAACTGACCCGCGCGGGGAATTTGTGATCATTCGAGTTTGATGACTACTCCATTCGCAATGATCTTTCCGAGATATTTGACTGCAATCTTATCATTGAGACGAAAGGGAGTAGCCGTAGCCAGTTTTATGGTAACTGTTTCCGTGTCACCTGGTTTTAATTCAGCAGTAGTGAGTACACTGGCAGATAATATTTCAGTGCGGCTTAGCAATTGTATGCTTTGATTGTTTTTTAATGTTGCAGGTGAGGCGCTTTTACCTGCAGCAAGCATAACCAGTGATACGGTTAATTGTGAAAAGGACTGAATAGTATTAGGGGCCACAACGACCATTCCTCTTTTTATATCGTCTTTCTGTATTCCACGCAGGTTTAACCCAATAGCATCTCCTTTTTTTGCATACCCGATCTGCCTGGTATACATACTTATAAAACCAACCGTAGCGGTAAACGTCTTTCCGTTGCCTTTAATCTCCACCTGCATGCCCGGCAGCGCAGTGCCTGATTCAATAACTCCGGTGACAACCACACCGGAACCCGCAACAAAGAAAGCGTCTTCGACTGCCAGCAGGAAAGAAGTGTCTGTTTCTTCCGGTGAAACCCCTGTATTGTCAGACGGCCTGGCAAATCA
>CAZGSG010000167.1:0-12440 GCA_964528095.1 uncultured Terrimonas sp. | reverse complement strand
AGTCAAAAATCAAAAGTCAAAAATATAACCCGAAATCGGTGACTGTTTTTGATTTTTGACTTTTGAATTCATTCCTCCTATCCTCCTTAAGGAATCTATTGGAGCTGTTGATGGTAAAAAAATCCGATGAGCTTCAGGCAAAATTGAAATCCTGCTACCTCAAAAGTCTAAATTCTCTTCTCTACTACACCAATATGGGAAAGGGCGGGTAATTTTCTGTGAGCTAACCACGTAATTCAAAAATCAACATGCAAAGATATGACCCGAAAATCGGTGGCTGTTTTTGAATTTTGAATTTTGAATTTTGAATTTTGAATTTTCCCTTCATTCCTCCGATCGTCCTTATTTTTGCGAATGGAGTATTTCAGGAACCTATTGGAACTGTTGAAGATTGAGCGACTGGAAGACCAGCAGTCCTTTGTAAAATTGATCGAGACCACATCAATTGCAGAGCGCAGGGCCAATGGATTTACCTGGTACCCGATTGCTATCAGGGGTTCGGAAATGAGTCGGGGCGACTATCTGACCATAGAAGCAGAACGCACTACGCATCATGATATCAATCACCAGCTCCGGTTTGGAATGCCTGCAGTACTTTTCTCCAATCATGATCCGAAAAACAACCGCATAGAAGGAGTAATAGCTTACCAGAGCGGCAACCTGCTTAAGATCACATTACATGTAGATGAACTGCCGGATTGGTCGAGGGACGGAAAACTGGGAATAGAATTACTGTTCGATGACAATAGTTATGACGAGATGAATGCTGCGTTGCGGACCGCGGACTCGATTGCAGAAAAAGAGAAAGACGCGCAGCTTATAAAAATTTTGACAGGCGAAAAGTCACCCGGCTTTGAAACAGCAATACCGATTACCGCTGCCGGCAAATTAAACGCATCACAAACAGCGGCTGTAACTAAAATACTCTCCGCGAATGAACTTGCCATAGTACACGGACCTCCGGGTACAGGTAAAACAACAACACTTGTGCAGGCCATCAAAGCGATGATCCGCAGCGATAATAAACAGGTGCTGGTAGTCGCTCCCAGTAATACCGCGGTAGACCTGCTGAGTGAAAAGCTGGCGGACGAAGGACTTAATATTTTACGTGTAGGTAACCCTGTACGCGTATCTGAAAGACTAATGTCGTTGACACTCGATAGCAAAGTAGCAGCGCACAGCCGCATGAAGGAAGTAAAAAATCTCCGGAAGCAAGCCAATGAATACCGTAATCTTGCTCACAAGTACAAACGGAATTTAGGAAAAGCAGAACGTGAACAACGTAAAGCACTCTTTGATGAAGCCTACAAGATCATGAAAGAGATAAATAACACCGAACAGTATGTGATAGATGATCTCACCGCGAAGGCACAGGTGATCGCAGCCACGCTTGTTGGCGCCAATCATTATACAGTACGGAAGTTAAAGTTTCATACCGTGGTCATTGATGAAGCAGGGCAAGCCCTTGAACCGGCTTGCTGGATACCTATTCTCAAAGCAAAGAAACTCGTGCTGGCTGGTGATCATTACCAGTTATCCCCTACTGTAAAGTCGAACCTTGCGGCAAAGAATGGTCTTGCTAATACACTGCTTGAAAAATGTGTGGCGCTGCATCCCGAAGCGGTAGTGCTGCTGGAAGAGCAATACCGGATGCATGAGACTATTATGGGTTATTCTTCCGCTGTGTTTTATAAAAACCAGTTAAAGGCACATTCTTCTGTTGCCAGTCATCTCTTATTTCCAGATGACAGGCCGCTTGCTTTTATTGATACGGCAGGCTGCGGGTTTGATGAAAAAGCAGACGGTACCAGTACTACCAATCCGGAAGAAGCCTCCTTCCTGTTTAAACACCTGACACAACTGGTAAATGAATTGTCGGAATATTACGCGATCGATAATTTTCCTACGATCGCTGTAATCTCTCCTTACAAACAACAGGTCAATTTATTAAAAGAACAACTCCTGCATTCACCTGCATTAAAGGTATACGGTCCAAAAATTTCGGTAAATACAATTGACAGTTTTCAGGGCCAGGAACGGGATATCGTTTATATCAGCATGACCAGGAGCAATACAAATGGAGAGATCGGATTTTTGTCTGACATACGGAGGATGAATGTGGCTATGACCCGGGCCCGGAAAAAATTAGTGATCATAGGAGATAGCGGCACTCTCTCGACCGCGGCCTTTTACCTGAATTTCATCACTTATGCCGAACAAAAAAATGCATACCAGAGCGCATGGGAATTCATGGGTGAATAAGCGATAAGATGAGATCAATATTATAACGCAATAGAAATCGGATCACCGGCTCTAAAACCATGCAAGGAGGTTTTAATGGTAATAGTATCTGTCGGCAATACCACTGTTAGTTCATACTGGCTTCCTAAGAAAAAAACATTCTTAACCTTTCCCTTTACTCCTTTTTGTCCTGCCGGTACTATCCTGAAATCTTCAGGACGAATAAAAATATCTTTCCAGCCTGGTTCAATGGAAAATGCGGTGGCAAGCTTTTCATTCATTAAATAGTATTTACCAAAAAGACCCGCTACATGTTCATTGCAGGGTTGCCGATAGATTATTCCAGGAGGGGCTTTTTGTATGATGCTGCCATCTTTGATTACAATGATCTCATCTGCCCAGGGTAAACTGTCCTGTGGATCATGTGAAACAAGGATACAGGTTATTTGAAGCCGCTCACCAATATCATTAATCACCTCTTTTAATAAGTTCTTATGAATAAGGTCAAGATTTGAGTAAGGCTCATCCAGCAATAAAAGCCTGGGAGAGGAAATAAGCAGCCGGGCCAGCGCGATCCGTTGTTTTTCTCCACCTGATAATTGATCGGTCCTTCTTTTCAGTAAATGGTCGATCCTGCAAACCTCAAATAAGGTTTGCGCCTCCTCTTCATGTAGCGTATTGGCATATTCGAGCACCTGTTGCACGGAAAGAAAATTAGGAAGCTCGAATTGCTGGCTCAGGTAAGAGATACCCGGATGCCCGGGGATCAATTTTTCTGCAGGCACTTTTTTCACCCGTTCATTCTCAAACACCACTTCGCCTGTATCAGGCGGTAACCATCCGGCAATAATTTTAAGCAAGGTACTTTTTCCTGAACCCGTTTCACCGGCTATGGCAATTTTCTGCAGCTTCTCCTGCGTAAAACTGATTCCCTTCAGGGCAAAATTCCTTTCTGTCCATGAAACTCCTGATACATTCAGAAAAGGAACTAACTCGGACTGTTTATTCATTTCAAATTCAAAATTAAAAAGTAAAAATTCAAAAATAGACTCCTTATTACTTGACGAACTACGGTTTTGAATCTCATTTTCTTTCCCTGCATCAACCGGACCTGTAATGTAGCTGGATTATTCAATGAAGACAATATAGTCCATAAAACAAAAGCATGGTCAGCCGAGTACAGCAAATATAAACTCTTTGCATCCCGGAGATCCGGATCAGGCTGACAGTTCAAATTCAAAAGTAAAAAGGAAAGCTCAAATCTGAGATACCGTTGATAATACGGGGGCTATTTTTGAATTTTTACTTTTTAATTTTGAATTACTCCCCCAACCCCTACCTTCGCGGCCGCTATCTTAAATAAAATGAGCCAAGACCATCTTATCGTCCAATCTTCCACACTACCTGGTGCTGGTATGGGTTTGTTCACCACCACTGAAATACCCAAAGACGCGCTTATTATCGAATATCTCGGTACGGTTACATCCTGGAAGGAGATCAAACATGAGCACGACAATAATTATCTCTGCTATGTAAATGCAAATCATGTGATCAACGGCGCGCCGCATCCTGAATCACTGGGCCGTTATGCAAATGATGCAGCCGGTCCAACCCGCGTGGAAGGCATTCGTAATAACAGTTTTTTTGAGGTAGACGGTAACAGGGTGTTTATAAAAGCAACCAGGAAGATCAAGGCGGGTAGCGAGATCTTCGTGAGCTATGGAAGAGGTTATTGGAACGTGTAGTGAAAAAACCAGGGTAGTAAATAGAACCAAATAGCTGATGCGAATGAGTGCTAAAAAACAAACCCCGGCAAAGCCAGGGTTGTTAACATCTTTCACAAAACCTTAAATGGACGGTCATCGGTATTTCATAAAAATTATTGGACGGCTCTTACTACAGGATCGGATCATTGGATAAAAAAACGGGGCGAAATAATACAGGTATAAAGTAAAGGAAAAAATACTGCTTTTCCTATAGTAGAAAAAACGGATCGCCTGTAGACGAAATACTACAAGCCCGACCAAGAAGCCCTCTTATTTGAACGAAAGCCCTACGGGACAAAAGCTAATTGCTACAAATACCTGGTGCAAAATTTACGACCTCCTTCGATGGCGCGGTTAAAGAGATAACAAATATTGCCAGGCAGAATTTTTATTTATGGACAATACCAGGAGATTCATCAACCGGGAGGAGGATTATGTGAAGTACCGGCCACACTATCCAGTAGAAATAATCGGGTATCTCCAGCATGCTTATGGACTCGACCCAGGCAAACAGATAGCTGATATTGGAGCAGGCACAGGGATATCGTCCGCTCTTTTCCTCGATGCAGGATATCCCGTAGTAGCAGTAGAACCAAATAAGGAAATGAGGGAGAAATCTCAGCAATTACTTGGTGATTCTCCTGGATTTCGGGCTGTCGACGGTACGGCAGAAGATCCAAATCTTTCTCCGGCTTCTATAGATGCTATTATCTCGGGACAGGCTTTTCATTGGTTCGATCATCAAAAAGCCAGGGCCGCATTCAAAAAAATACTCCGGAAAAATGGCATTGTGGTGCTCATGTGGAATGAGCGGCAAAGAGGCTCCGCTTTTGAAGAGGAGTACGACCAGTTAATCATCAAACATGGCAGGGATTACGTAGATGTCGGGCATCGCAATATCGGCATGGGGAATATTAATGATTTTTATAGCCCGGCTCCCGTTGAACTTAAAACATTTGCCAATAAACAGCTATTCGATTTTACCGGTCTGCAGGGGCGGCTTTTATCATCCTCCTACATGCCGGCCAAAGGCCAGGACGGATTTGACGGGATGATCGCGGACCTCCAGGCGCTTTTTGATAAATTCAAAGAAAATAACCAGGTCACGATCAACTATATCACCCGGGTCTATAGCGGCATGCTTTAATACTACCCTGATAAAATCCGGCATGATATTTACTCCTGTACACTGTAACGCTATTCATTCAAAAAATCTATCATTATGCTAAAAAATAAAGTTGGACTTCTGGTGGCAGCGGCTGCAGCTTACGGAATATATAAATATTCGAAAATGAGCCCTGCGCAAAAAGAAAACCTGAAAAATAAGGGTAAAGATTTTATTGACAGGAACTTTGGTGAACTCAATAATCTGTTTGGGAAAAAGACCAACCCTGTTAATGGTAATGGCTAATCGCTGACCAGTTTGAACATCACCACCCAACAGCACTATCCTGTTGGGTTTTTTATTATAGAAATACGCAGAAACCATTATACTTCTTTTTGCAAAGGAAGTAACGAACGCAGTTTCTCATAACGAAGAAAAAGACCAGCCCAGATCAGGATACCAAAAAGTACAGGGAAATAAAAAGGAGCTCCTACCCTTACCATGATCGCAACCGCGCCACCCATATAACCCGTCAGCAAGATAGCTCCGAGAATAGCTGTGCGTGGTATAATATAAATGATTGTACAGACAAGCAGTAAAACTCCAATACCCTGTACGCCGGATTCAGGCCATCCCAGCTCTACAGAGCCCTTCATAGAATGCGATTCCTTTACCAGTTTCGAAATAGCATCGAAAAGACAGAAAAGAACGCAAAGTACACTAATGATACGACCGGTTAACACGGTTCTTTTACCGGGCGCTTTTGCCACCTGCATGGAATTCGTTATAGCCATTGTTGTTTTTTTAAAGATTAGAAGTAGAATAATTAATATGAATCAACAAGACAAACCTACCACCATTCAGGAAGATAAAGTAGTGTGAAAGCGGCATTCTTAATGGGCAATTGCGACATTCTGGTAAATTTATTTGCGTAAGTGAATACTTACATATAAATTCGTAAGCGAATACTTACACAATTATTCATTACCATAATGAGAAGAGATGTTTTTCAGGCAATAGCCGACCCCACCAGAAGAGAGATCATTAACCTGATCGCGTTTAAATCACTAAACCTGAATTCTATCGCTGAGAATTTTGATATCAGCCGGCCTGCTATCTCCCAGCATATCAAAATACTGACGGAATGCGGCCTGATCATTATAAAACAACAAGGCAGAGAAAGATACTGTGAAGCCAGGTTGAAGAAACTAAATGAAGTAGCAGACTGGGTCGAACAATACAGGAAGTTGTGGGCTGATCGATTTGATAGCCTCGACGATGTATTAGTGACAATGCAAACAAAACGGAAAAAGCCTGTAAAGAAAAATAAATAACGAGGTTCAACCATTAACTAAAAACAACTATAATGAAAAATGACAATCACAAAAAAAGCAGTCAGGAGTCGAGCATCAGCACATCGCAAAAAATCACTCCTTTTCTCTGGTTCAATGGCCAGGTGAAAGAAGCCATGGACTTTTATGTCTCCATTTTTAAAAATTCAAAGATCATCAGCAGCAGAAGTTTCGGAGATAAGGTAATGACGGGGAGTTTTGAACTCGATGGTCAACTCTTTATGGCACTGGATGGTGGTCCTCATTTTACTTTCACACCAGCAGTTTCCTTCTTTGTGAACTGCGAAACACAGGAAGAAGTAGATGAATTATGGGAAAAACTCTCAGCTGACGGCGGAAAAAAAGAACGCTGTGGCTGGCTGAAAGACAAGTTTGGCCTATCATGGCAAATCATTCCTACGGTATTAGGAAAAATGCTGAACGATACTGATCCTGAAAAATCAAAACGAGTTATGAATGCCATGATGCAGATGGATAAGATAGAGATCAGCCTATTAGAAAAAGCTTATGCCCAATAATTGTCTTGTCACTAATGCCCATACAGAATATTTCCAATAGGAATCAAGTAACAACACATTTTTAAAACAAAAAATAATCATCGTGAAAATCAGTAATCCCACTAAGATCACCGCTGAACCCGGCAAACAGGAGCTTTTTATAACGCGGGAATTTGAAGCTCCCCGTGAACTCGTTTTTAAAGCATTCACAGACCCTAAAATCCTTGTTAAATGGCTAGGTCCAAAAAACCTCAGCATGATTGTTGACAAATTTGATGGAAAGACAGGTGGCTCCTGGAGATATATTAATTCTGACAAGGACGGGAATGACTATGCATTTCATGGCGTATTTCATGTTGTCAGCCCTCCTGAGCTGATTATTCAAACATTCGAGTTTGAAATGATGAAAGATCATGTGACACTTGAAACAGCAAAATTCGAGGAACTACCTGGCAATCGCACCAGGGTAACAATGCAATCTATTTTTCAATCAGTAACAGACCGTGATGGCATGGTACGTTCCGGCATGGAAAAAGGCCTAAACGAAGGTCACGAAAGACTCGACGATCTGCTGGCCACCGGACTTAAGTAACTAGTCGCATATCGGCATCTCTCGTATAATTCAAAAGTCAAAATGCAAAATTCAAAAACAGCACCCAGTAGAGGGAAGTTATTTTTTAATTTTGAATTTTGACTTTTGAATTACCTCGTTTAGCCGAGCCATTTCTTAAACTCATTAGCCCTTAGCCTGCTAATAATGATCTCTTCCGGAGACGATGGTTTTACGATCAATTTGATCTTCCCATCAAACCATAAATTCACTTTATCTATTGAGTCATAGTTAATGATGAACTGCCTGTTAACCCGATGAAACTTTTCAGGATCCAGTTGCGACTCCAGTTCATCCAGGTTATTTTCAATGATATAATCGGTGTCATCAATAGTTTTAAGCCAGTGAACACGATTCCTGGTATAAAAAAAGGCGATACTTTCTACTTTCACGGAAAGTAAGCGGGTACCTTTTTTCACGAGGATCCGGTTCTTGTACGCCGGCTCTTTTACTTTCAGGCCTTCCACTAGTGGTAAAAAATCCACCGGCTGCTGCCCAACCGTATGCTGGTTACTGAATTTTTCCAGTGCAAACTCAAGCTCGTTTTTTTTGAGCGGTTTTAAAAGGTAGTCGATACTGTTCAGCTTGAATGCTTTCAGGGTAAATTCATCAAATGCTGTAATGAAAATGATATAGCTTTTTACAGGTATTCTTTTGAAGATATCAAAACTCTGCCCATCACCAAGTTCTATGTCCAGGAATATGAGATCTGGCTGTTCGTTGTTCTTCAAATAAGTAATTGATCGTTCAATGGTATCCAGTTGCTCAACAACTTCAATAGGATAATCCACTTCTTTTAACATCCGTAGCAACCTGTCCGAAGCAGGCATTTCATCTTCAATGATAAGGGCTTTCATTTTATTTTCTTTATAGAGGGTAGAAAAAAACAAATCTCCTATTACTTATTCTCTGAATCACTTTATTCTTAAAGCGTTTTTAATAAATCTTCTACAACAGTAGAAAATTTTTACTTATTTACCTGACCTTATAGAAGAAAAATAAATTTTACTTTTTAGAAGGCGGATAAGCTATACCAGTGGTAACCGCGTTTTTCTGGCTCGCGTAATGTACAATTCAATATCGTTTATCTACAGTTCATACATCTACTGGTATTTTTCCTTGTGTAAAAAGATAGTTTTATATAGCTACTTAGGTAATGGCAATTCATAGTTGCCGTTCGCATTCGTATGCAAGAAAGTAAATAGCGTTTCGCTATTCTGTAATCACCTGCTTTATACCTATTATGAACAACCTGAGAATAAGAATATTCGCTCCGCTTATAATTTTCCTGCTACTAATGTTCATCTACCTGATGGATATTCATAGTTTATCCACGGCATTCAGGAGCATGTTGGTTTGTTGTATATATGCTATCCTGGCAGCAGAAAATGCAAGACTGATCACCATCTTTGTGCGAAAAAAAGCGCCTGGTATATCAAACAGCCGCAAGCGTATACAGCTCATTATTGTGTGCAGCGTTTTTAACTCTCTGATTATTTCGTTTGCTGAACAGGTAACAACTTTTAATCTCGGCGGTTACAAAAGTCTCCGGATAGCAGACTATCCCTTTATTGTAGGGCTTCAACTTATGTGCACACTGCTGGTCATTCTTGCTTATGAGGGACTTTATTATATGGAAAATTGGAAAAGATTATTCACCGAATCCGAGAAAATGAAAGAAAGTAACTTATCAAGCCAGTACAATTTTCTGAAAAACCAGATAAAACCACATTTTCTTTTTAACAGCCTTAACACCCTTTCATCTATTATTGTTTCAGACCCGGTGAAAGCAGAAAGATATGTAGAGGAAATGTCTACTGTATACCGCTACCTGTTAAAAAAAAATGAAAAAGACCTGGCAACGCTGACGGACGAGCTGAAGTTCACCGATTCATATATCATGCTGCTTAAAGTGCGCTTTGGAGAGGCCTTGCTTATCAATATAGACGTGGATGACAAGTATTATGATTTTTTGTTGCCTCCGTTGGTTTTACAATTACTAATAGAAAACGCGGTGAAACATAATATTGTCTCCAAAGAAAAGCCATTAACGATAACCATAAAAAATGATACTGCGAATAACCTGCATTTATACAATACCCTTCAAAAAAAGAATACAAACGAGTTTTCAGAGTATACAGGGCTCAATAACCTCCGGGCCCGGTATCGCCTGATGGGAATTGATCACCGGCTATGTATCAGGGAAGAAGCAACCCTGTTTAAAGTCTCCATCCCATTAATTGAAGAAAATGTATACGCAGGTCTTCATTCAGCAGTTGCCGGATGATTCGCCGAAACGAAAATAATAGCCCAACATGCTCAGAACAGCAGTTCAATAAAAAAACAGACAATGTATATCCCGAAAAGTTTTATAATAACAGACAAAGAAGAAATAGTTGCGTTGATGAAGCAATTCAGTTTTGCTACGTTGATAACAGCCAATAATAATATCCCTGCCGCTACGCACCTGCCTTTTACCCTGACGGCCAGGGGCGATGAGCTTATATTAAGTTCGCATTTTGCCCGGGCCAATAATCAATGGCAGGATATACTAAATACAAAGCTGCTGGTCATTTTCCAGGGGCCGCATGCATATATCTCCCCCAGCCACTACGAAAGGGACCTTAGTGTACCTACATGGGACTATATTGCCGTACATGCATATGGCCATGCACGCATTGTCACTGAAACCGTGGAAATTTTCGATATGCTCGAAGCCATGATAAGCAGTTACGACAAAGAGTATACGCAGCAATGGGAGAAGCTGCCACAGGAATTTAAATCAAAAATGCTAAAAGGGATCGTACCATTCGAGATAACAATAACTGAGCTACAAGCCAGTAAAAAACTAAGCCAGAACAAAACAACGAGCGAACAGCAACGGATCATCCAATCACTTTCGAAAAGCACGGATAGTAATGAACAGGGCATTGCAGCGTATATGCAACAAAACCTGAATAAAGAATAACAGGCTTTATCCAAAATGCGGCAAACCGCCGCTCTTAAATGATTGTATATGAAATTTTCAACAACACCGGTGTTAAATAGTTGTCTTGTTTTATGCTTGTTGATCGGTTGTAGGAAAAACCCCGTGGATCCTGGTATAGAACAACCGGCTATCCTTTATAATACAGCCAGCATCCTGAATACAGACCTGGGCAGGTATGAGCCTTATTATTGGAGAAATGAAAAGATCTTCCCACTCCCCTTTTCCCAGGCAAAAGCTGCATATGCCAGCGGCCTGGAAATAGCAGGAGAAAATAACTATATCACCGGGGCAATCGAACCGCTTAATGGTCAGCATGCCACGCTCCCCTGTTTTTGGAAAAACGAACAACAGTTCCTGTTGCCCGTCGATCAATTACCTGCTGGCTTCATCAATTGTTATGCCCGCGATATAAAAGTACATAACGACAAAGTCTATGTATTCGGCGCATTAGATCTTTATCCTGTGTTGTGGATACTTCATACAAACGGAGACACAGAAACAATCATGATCCCCGCAAAACCCGTTGCTATCGCCGGAAGTATTCGTTGTGCCAGCAATCTTCAATTACATAACGGGAAATTATACATGGGTGGAGACCTGGCCATACGAAACCAGGCAGGTAATACAGAACATGAAATTGGCTACTGGATTTTTGATCCACATACAAAATTGACCACCTGGCATACCATTGAAGCCGGCCTTCAATACGCAACCGCATTTGCAATATCTGTTTCAACAAAGGGCACTTATATTTCAGGGGAAGTCGTAAGAAATACAGTCAATCCCATTGCGGCCCTGTGGAAAAACAATGGCCCTGTTCCCTTACAACTCGCTAACCCCCTTGCTTACCGGATGAATGAGATCCATATAGGTAGCGATGGCAAACTGGTTGCCAATGTTCTTGATTTTATTACCCGCAAACCACTTGCCTGGCGAATCACAGAACAAGGCATCATTGATACTTTCAAACCAGACCTGCTGGATCGTAGTAATGCTGATTGTTCTTCCCTGGCTATTCTGGATGAACATTACGCATACATCGGAACCTGTGTAAATAACCAATTGTATGAAATATGGTGCAATGCCGATGGCAAATCATTACACCTGGAATTACCCTGGAAAAAGGATGTTCTCCTTGGCGCTGCAAAATGGGGTAAGAGATAAAATCAACTTTTGGAATCTGGCCATGTCTATGAATAAAAATGTCAACAGTTATGCTGCAGGCATTTTATTTATACGACACAGTTGGCTTAGCCAGGCTGTGAAACCGATAACATTTCTTTTAACCTGATCAACCGCGGTAAAAATATATCTTGCTGCATTTTATTACCACTGCCGATTATCTGGAAATGACTATTGATGAACTTGGGAATATCGGTAACAACAATGCCTTCGTTCAAACGGATCTCTTTGGGGAGACTGGCTTTTTCAAAAAAAGCACGTAGTTCGGCAATTTGCTTTTCGTCCATTGATCTTTTATTTTACGGACAAAAGATAAGCCATTTCCGGTAATAAATTTTGCAGGCAGCACTCACAAGACCGGTCTATCTACAAAAACTCACCATAGAGATTTCAGATCCTGCTCTAACAGGCTTCCCTGCCAGTTTACAGATCGCGGCACGGTGCAGAATGATCGTTGACTGCTGCAGGTCTACTGAAAGCTCTATCCATCCGGTGTAAAGTTTTTCATCTGCGGCTTTTACCTGTACGGCAAGATATTTATGATGCACATTTTTCCAGGCTCCTTCCCAGTAAGGATCACCAGTCTCGCCGGTGTTTCTCGTAATCATTTCTACCATACTTGTTGGATACCATTCATAACCATTGCTATTTTCAATAGGAAAAATATCATTTTTATTGAATCTCGGCGAACCATTGGG
>CAZGSG010000166.1:0-12495 GCA_964528095.1 uncultured Terrimonas sp. | reverse complement strand
ATTCAACGCGGGGTTTCCTTCCTGTCCGGGGTGCAGGCTCGGTAATATCCGTGGCACTATCCAGATAGCGGGAAATAACATGGCGTAGGCAAATATGTTGTATACCGCACTTACTCTTGCTCTTTTATCCATGTCATTGATCGAATCGCGCAATACCAGGTAAGCGAAATAGATCAGCAATGCAATAGCGGCACCGATCAGTTTGGGCTCTCTTGCGAGTGCGCTGAATGACACAAACAGTTTATTGTTGGGGTCGGCCCAGGTATAACTCATCCAGATAGAACCCGTAGCATATCCCAGCACCCCCATCACTATACCGGAAGTGGCATAGCTGCGGGCATAAATATCATATTTCAGGTCAAATGTTCTGAGATAACGGATAGCATTCACAACAGAAACAGTAAACAGGGTCATCATGGCCATCCACATGCCTACGTGGAAAAAGAGATTGCGACTGGTTTCTTCTAATGCGGGAAGATCAGGCACTTTGATAAGAAGCCCGGCAATAAAAGTATACACCAGCAAGACAACGGTTAAAATTTTCCACCAGGATTTCTGCATAATGGTTTTTATTCTGTTTCACTGGAAGGTCCCAGTGAATATCCCCTGATACGGGGTTTAAAGCGCTGCAAAAATAAGATGAAGCGGGTAAACAAGGAATAAAATTTTGAAAATAAGGCAGGGCCTGTATGAACGGCAGAATCAGTTTATAAACAGCGGATTCAGTGGATAATAACCGGACTCAAGTCTGCCCGGAACAGGCATGAATCAATGATAATAGAAATGAAAACCCAGACGTGTTTAAGCAATACGAAAACCGGGGTCAGTTTAGCCGCTTAATCCTTCCACAAAAAAGGGAAAAGTATCACAGCAAGAAGTATCACCATTATATCCATGGCTATCAAAAGCAGGATCGTTGTAGAAGAGATGGTCAGGACCGGATTAAAAGCTGCATTGGAGAGTTTCATCAGCAGGATGAGTTGTGGAATGATGATGGGGAATCCAAGTACCGCCATGATTGCCGCATTTTGCTGTGCTTTGGCTGCAATTGCGGCCAGGAAAGTGAAGATCAGGCTAAGACTCCAGCCGCCTAACAATACAAGGGAGACAAAGGTGCCGGTTTTTTGGATAGGGATTCCGGCAAAAAGACTTAAAAGTGCCAGGCTGGAGAGGATCCGTACTAGCATTAATAAGGGGTTCACGGCGAATTTGGCCCGTACAAAACTGGCAGGAGAGGACCTCGAATAGAAATAAAGCATGCGGCCCTTATTTTCCTGCAAGAAACTCTTGGCAACAGCATTGATGCAGATAAATAGCTGGATCACCCAGAATAATCCATTCCATACCTTGCTTTCCGGCTCATCAATAGCCATGAACAATACAAAAATGGTAGCTCCTATATATAACAAAATGCCATAAAAACTATACTGCTGCCTTACTTCGAGCAATAGTTCTTTTTTGAAAAGAGTGTATATATGTCGGATGGAAGAAATAACCGGGATTTTGCGCGAAAATAAACGATAAAGCTGATTTAGTAACTCCTATCGTTGTTTTCGCATTTGGTGGATGAGTGAATTTTGATGCCTGTGAATAGTGAGATTGGTTATTTCAAGAGCGTATGTGCTAAAATCCTCTTCCTTATTCCTGCATCACTAACAAAGAAAGAGATTTTACACAGAGCTAAGGAGTAATGGAGCTAAGCTGGTTTTCTTATATCTGTACACTCCTTATTTGTTCATACGGGCGAGCTAAGGAGGGTTTTCACTGCGTAAAAACAAACGACCCAATTTTTCACGCAGTGAAAAATCTCCCTGACTACTTGCGTGATTGTATACAGAATGCATAAATAGAACAAAACTTCCTTTGCCCATTTACTCCTTAGCGCTGTGTAAAATCTCTTTCATCAGTTTTAAATTCCCGGAAAATAGTGAATACGACTGCTCTTAAAGGAGGTTCATTCGATATCCGCCAGACTATGAATTATGATAACAGGTCCTGCACCGTGGCTCATACACGTCCTTTGCTCCTAACATCACCTGGTCCTCGTTGGGGATCTTACGATAAGAATAATTAGCAATATGACCACATTTCACACAGATCGCATGAAGTTTGGTTACAAAATCCGCCTTGGCCATAATAAAAGGCATTTGTCCAAATGGCTTGCCCGTATAATCCATATCGAGGCCTGCCACGATCACCCGCATGCCCCGGTACGCAAGCTCATCGCAGACATAGGGTAACTGATCATCAAAGAATTGCGCTTCATCAATGCCAATTACATCCACTCCCTGGGCCATCAACAGGATTTTCTGTGAATTATCGATAGGTGTGGAAATGATCTCGTTGGTATCATGCGAAACGATCTTCATTTCATGATAACGTGTATCGATGGTGGGTTTGAAGATCTCCACTTTCAGGTTGGCGATCTTTACTCTTTTCAGGCGACGGATCAACTCTTCCGTTTTGCCGCTAAACATCGATCCACAGATAACTTCTATCCATCCGCGTCTTTCGCCGCGTATATTGGGTTCAATAAACATTGTTAAGAATTTGATTTTCCGGAACTCGTAACCGTTTTATTGGTAAACACTTTGTAATTTTAAGAGCCGATCTGCAGTACCAGGAAAAGATTGCACGGTTTTAGCTATTGACTTTGCCATGGTAAACCTGATAGCTATTAGCATCTTTAATGCTGCAAAGGTTTGTCCGTGATTCAAAAGTAGTATAATGGAACGAATAGAATCCCTGATTTTAAAATTAAAAGAGCAATATGAACAGCACGCCGAGCCGGCGCAATTGCTGATCACTGTTCAGTTGCTGCAACATGAACTGAGCGCGCAGCCCAAATCTCCCAGAACATTGGGCACATCCAAGGTAGCAGTTGTTCTTCCTTCTTCCAGAACTGATAACGGGCAGTATGAACGGTATGCACCTAAACCGGTTGAAAAGACGGCGGTAGAAGAAGTACGTGAAAAAGTGCTGGTAGACCAGGGCTCTGTAGCTATTGTACAGGAAAACGGGCAACTGGATATGGTATTTGATCCGATGACAGAAATACCGACCTTATCACATCAGCCAAAAGAAAAAAATTCCGAACTACAGGGCGAGGGAGAATCATTGAATGATAAACTCCGCCAGGGTAAAACGGAGTTGATGGAAATATTAAAAGATGCTCCGGTTAAAGACCTGCGTAAAGCAGTTGGCATCAATGATCGGTTCCTTTTTATTAATGACCTGTTTCGCGGCGATGAATCGATGTATGAACGCAGCATTAAAACGATCAACGGGTTTAATGTATACGCGGAAGCCGAATACTGGATCAGCCGTGAGTTGAAGGTCAAACTGGGATGGAACAATGAACATTCAAGCGTTCAGCACTTCGATCAACTGGTCAAGAGACGTTTTACGTAAATAAACTCCATGATCTTCTCCGTTGCACCTTTATTGTTGTGCACGTATTCAAAAGATTGCCGGCATCTCTCTTTATAACCGGTATCGTCGGCCAGTAAATTATTGACAATATCTTTTAGCTCTCCCGCATTTGTGAAGCTGACAGCACCGCCGTTCGCAATAAGGTCTTTTGCTTCTTTGAATTTATGGTATACCGGTCCGAACAACACCGGCTTGCCGTATACTGCAGCCTCCAGGGTATTGTGTATGCCTTTTCCAAAACCACCGCCGATATAGGTAATAAAAGCGTATTGATATAGCCTTGAGAGCATACCGATATTGTCGATCACCAGGATGCGGGAATTTGCGGGTAAATCTGCCTGCAATTGAGAAAACAGCGTTGATCCTGGGAAACGTTGCTGTATTTCCGCCAGGTGTTTATCATTGATCTCATGTGGGGCAATGATAATTTTTAAGCTGGGGTCGCTATTATCATTGATAACAGTTTGTAATGCTGCTTCATCTTCAGACCATGTGCTGCCGGCAATTATTGTTTTCCCGTTGCCAATAAAATTTTCAATAGCTGGTATGCGGCCTGCACCTGCGGCAATTTCAATAACCCGGTCAAAACGTGTATCGCCGGATACCGAGCAAATGTCTGCAAGTCCGATGCCGTCGATCAGTTCTTTTGATTCTTTATTCTGCACAAATAAATGGTCGAATCTCGAGAGCATTTTCCGCTGCAGGCTTCCATACCATTTAAAGAAAGGCATGTTTTTCCAAAACAAGGCAGACACCAGCAGTAAAGGGATATTCCTGTATTTTATTTTTTTAAGGTAATAATACCAAAATTCATATTTCACAAAGATGACCAGGCAGGGGTGAACGATTTCGAGGAAGCGTTTAGCATTCCTGGCGCCATCCATGGGCAGGTAGAAGACCCAGTCCGCGCCTTTATAGTCTTTCCTGACCTCGTAACCCGAGGGTGAAAAAAAAGTAAGCAGGAATTTATGGTCTTTATTGGCTGCTTTCAGTTTTTCCAGTAAAGGTCTTCCCTGTTCAAACTCACCCAGGGAGGCACAGTGCATCCAGATGATCCGCTCATCTTTTGGAATGGTTTCCTCCAGCTTTAAAAAGATATCCTTACGGCCTTTTACCCATTTTTCAGCCTTCTTATTAAAGAGAGCGGCGAGGTGTACACCAGCCTTAAAAAGCACCAAAAAAACATTATAGAAAAAAACACCCAAAATATTGATTTTTATCCCGCTACCTTCGGGAACGCAAAAGTAAAGTCAATAAGGGAAACTACCGTTATTTTACTATTTTTGCCCGCCCAAACCCGGAAATGATCCGGGTAGCAAAAAATATATTTCCATGCGCCCTATCCAAATGGTAGATACGAAGACACAGTATCACAAAATAAAATCGGAGATCGATCAGGCTGTATTGCAGGTAATGGAAAGCACGGCCTTTATCAACGGGAAAGTGGTACAGGATTTTACCAGCGACCTGTCGGTCTATATGGGCGCAAAACATACCATTCCCTGTGCCAATGGCACAGATGCGCTACAGATCGCCATGATGGCGCTTGGCCTTGAACCCGGAGATGAGGTTATTACCCCTTCTTTTACCTATATCGCTACTACTGAAGTCATCGCCCTGCTGCGCCTGACCCCCGTTTTTGTAGAAGTGGATCCAAAAACATTTTGTATCGACCCGGCAGCGGTGGAAAAAGCCATCACTTCGAGGACAAAAGCTATTGTTCCGGTGCATTTATACGGCCAGGCGGCGCCAATGGAAGAAATAATGGCGATTGCCGCAAAACACGGGTTGTATGTCATTGAAGATAATGCCCAGGCCATAGGCTGTGATTACACATTTGCCGATGGCAGTAAAAAGAAAACCGGCACAATCGGGCATATCGGGACTACTTCCTTTTATCCGTCAAAAAATTTAGGGGCTTTTGGTGATGGCGGTGCAATATTTACCAATGATGATACGTTAGCTGCTGCCATGAAAATGATCGCCAATCATGGCCAGAGCAGGCAGTATTATCATGATATCGTGGGGTGTAACAGCCGCCTGGACTCTATTCAGGCCGCTATTCTCTCGGTAAAGCTTAAATACCTGGACCAGTATTCAACGGCCAGGAACGAGGTGGCTGACTATTATGATAATGCTTTCAGTGGGCATGCAAAAATAAAAACCCCGGCCCGTGCGTTATATTCAACCCATGTGTTTCATCAATATACTGTGCTGTTGGATGGGATGAAGGATACGGTCAGTGTTCGTGAGGAATTAAAGAAATTCCTGGCAGAGCGCTCCATTCCATCAATGATCTATTACCCCGTGCCGGGTCATAAACAAAAGATGTTTGCCTACTTTAATACCGCTTCTCAGTCCATGCCGGTAACGGATTGGTTAACTGAGAGAGTGATATCGCTGCCAATACATACGGAGTTTGATACTGAGCAATTGAAATATGTGACGTCCAGCGTAATTGAATATTTGACCAAATAAACCGAAATACTATTTAATTAAATTTTACTCATGAAAATCGCTGTTGTTGGAACCGGCTACGTAGGATTAGTAACCGGTACCTGTTTTGCAGAAACTGGTAATACCGTTATCTGTGTAGATATTGACAAAACCAAAGTAGAAAAATTGTCAAAAGGGGAGATCACGATCTACGAACCCGGACTCGAAAAGATCTTTCTCCGTAACCTCAAAGAAGAGCGTCTTCATTTTACTACCGACCTGGCTGCTGGTATTAAGGACGCGGCAGTTATCTTTTTAGCATTGCCAACACCTCCCGGTGAAGATGGATCTGCTGACCTCAAATACGTATTAGGTGTGGCAAAAGACCTTGGCAAATTGCTTAAAAAAGGAGATTATAAAGTTGTTGTTGATAAAAGCACTGTTCCAGTAGGTACCGCGGAAAAAGTAAAAGCAGGTATCCTGAATGGTTCCGGTACGGGAAATGATATTGAATCCGCTTTTGATGTGGTGAGTAACCCGGAATTCCTGCGCGAAGGTGTGGCGGTAGATGATTTTATGAAACCTGACAGGGTAGTGATCGGTACCAGTTCTGAAAAAGCGAAAAAGGTGATGAATGACCTGTATGCGCCATTCGTACGCCAGGGCAATCCTGTTATTTTTATGGACGAACGTTCTGCTGAACTTACCAAATACGCCGCTAACTCATTTCTTGCAACCAAGATCACTTTCATGAACGAGGTTGCTCGTCTTTGTGAGTTACTGGATGCCGATGTAGACATGGTTCGCCGTGGTATTGGTAGTGATGAAAGGATTGGTAAACGGTTTCTCTTTCCCGGGATCGGTTATGGAGGAAGCTGTTTTCCAAAAGATGTGCAGGCCCTGGTTAAGTCATCCAATGAAGTGAACTATGATTTTAAGATATTGAATGCGGTGATGGAAGTAAATGAAGAACAGAAACTACATCTTCTTCCAAAGATCAATAAGTATTTTAAAGACAACCTGAAAGGCAAACATTTCGCTTTATGGGGGCTTGCGTTCAAGCCGAATACGGATGATATCCGGGAAGCACCGGCCTTGTATATGATCGATGCGTTGACTGAAGCGGGAGCAACAGTTACGGCATTTGATCCGGAGGCAATGAATAACGTTAAGAAAACAATCGGAGATAAGATCACCTACGCCGAAAGTCAATACGAGGCATTGCAAAACGCGGACGCCCTGATCATTGCTACAGAATGGAATGAGTTCCGTACACCTGATTTTCTAAAGATAGTATCGATGCTCAAGAACAAAGCGATCTTCGATGGCCGTAATCTTTTCGATGTATCAGCTATCCGTGAATTAGGTTTCCATTACGAAAGCGTTGGAAGAACTTCAATCAATAAAAAATAATTCCCCGATATGTCACGCAAAAAAGTGCTTATTACCGGAGCAGCAGGTTTCCTGGGATCACATCTTTGTGACCGCTTTATCAAAGAAGGTTATAAGGTCATAGCAATGGATAACCTGATAACCGGTGATCTGAAAAATATCGAACACCTGTTCAAACTGGAACAATTTGAATTCTATCATCATGATGTGACCAAATTCATCAATGTGCCAGGGGAATTGGATTATATCATGCATTTCGCATCACCGGCAAGCCCGATCGATTATTTAAAGATACCCATCCAAACATTGAAGGTGGGTGCAATGGGTACACATAATTGTCTTGGACTCGCAAAGGCAAAAGGAGCAAGAATGCTGGTAGCTTCTACCAGTGAAGTATATGGTGATCCGCTTGTACATCCACAAACAGAAGAATACTGGGGAAATGTAAACCCGGTAGGTCCAAGAGGGGTGTATGATGAAGCTAAAAGGTATATGGAATCCATCACACGGGCCTATAATACTTTTCATGGTGTGGAAACAAGGATTGTGAGGATTTTTAATACCTATGGTCCCAGAATGCGTTTGAATGATGGGCGGGCATTACCGGCTTTCATTGGTCAGGCATTGCGTGGAGAAAATATGACTGTATTTGGCGATGGATCCCAGACCAGGAGTTTTTGTTATGTGGATGATCTGATCGAAGGGATCTATCGATTGTTACTCAGTGATTATGACATGCCAGTGAATGTGGGTAATCCCAATGAGATATCACTTAAAGATTTTGCGGAAGAGATTCTTGCCCTGACGGGGAATAAAGTAAAGATCGTATTTAAGCCACTACCGGTTGATGATCCCAAACAAAGAAAACCCGATATCACGAAGGCAAAAAACATATTGGGATGGGAGCCCAAAGTAGATCGCAAAGATGGACTGAAGATAACCTACGATTATTTCAAATCATTACCAGAGGCGGAATGGACCAAACAGCCGAAAGAATTTGTGAGTAATAAATAATTTAGCGGAGTAAAGGGTAACACAAAAAATAAATGTACCAGGATTTAATAGACAAAAAACATAAGCTGGCAGTGATTGGTCTTGGCTATGTCGGCTTGCCAATAGCGCTTGAATTCGCACGTAAACTTTCTGTGATAGGGTTCGATATAAATGAAAAGCGCGTTGCGCTGATGAAGGAAGGGATTGACCCGAGTAATGAACTGGAGAAAGAGGCATTTGACGGTTGTGATATTACCTTTACAAATTCACTCGATGTTTTACGGGAGGCAAAATTCTTTATTGTGGCAGTGCCCACACCGGTAGATGAACACAATGTGCCGGACCTTATTCCTGTGCAGCGGGCATCAGAAACGATCGGCAAGGTTATAAAAAAAGGAGACTATGTTGTATTTGAATCAACGGTCTATCCTGGCTGTACAGAAGAAGATTGTCTGCCTATTATTGAAAAGCTATCCGGTTTAAAAAATCTTACAGAATTTAAGAGTGGCTATTCTCCCGAACGAATTAACCCGGGTGATAAGAAACACACACTGGCTTCGATCATTAAAGTTGTATCTGGGTGTGATGCGGAATCGCTGGATACCATCGCCAAAGTATATGAACTGGTGGTTACTGCCGGCGTGCACAGGGCTTCTTCTATCAAAGTCGCAGAAGCTGCCAAGATCATTGAAAATACACAGCGTGATCTGAATATCGCATTGATGAATGAATTGTCCATCATATTCGACAGAATGGGCATTAATACATACGAGGTGCTGGAAGCTGCAGGCACTAAATGGAATTTCCTGAAATTTCAACCGGGTCTTGTAGGCGGGCATTGTATTGGTGTAGATCCTTATTATCTTACCCATAAGGCTAATGAACTGGGATATAAATCGCAGGTGATACTTGCAGGAAGAACCATTAATGATAATATGGCCAGCTACGTGGCGGGAAAAGTAGTGCAGCATATCATTAAAACCTCGGGCAATGTAAAAGAAGCCAGGGTGCTGGTCAAAGGAGCTACGTTCAAAGAAAATGTAAGCGATATTCGTAATTCCAAAGTCTCTGATATGGTGAAAGCCCTGCAGGGATTTTATGTAAATGTAGATGTGGAAGATCCTCATGCCGATTCTGATGAACTGCACCATGAGTATGGATTTGGACTTACGGATAAGATAGGAACTGAATATGATGCCGTGATTGTGGCAGTACCACATGCCGGCTACCTCGAACTTGGGGATGATTACTTTTCAGGAATAACACGCAGCGGTGCGTTAATTGCCGATCTTAAAGGCATATATAGAAACAAGATAGTAAACAGGGCTTACTGGAGTTTATAGTTTATGTCATTTAGCATTACCGATTTTGCCGGGCTTTTCATATTTGAGCCAAAGATACACGGCGATGAGCGCGGGTATTTTTTTGAGTCTTATAATGAAAAGACATTTCAGAAAGAACAAATAGCTACACGGTTTGTACAGGACAATCAATCTTATTCTTCCTATGGAGTGATACGGGGATTGCATTACCAGATGAATCCTTATGCACAAACAAAGCTGATCCGTGTCCTGTCAGGTCGTATCCTGGACGTGGTTGTAGATATCCGGAAGGGATCCCGTACTTTCGGACGGCATTTTTCCATTGAATTATCCGGGGACAATAAAAAACAATTATTCGTGCCTGCTGGCTTTGCACATGGTTTTTCTGTACTAAGTCCAACAGCAGAAGTATTATATAAATGCGATGCCTTTTATAATAAGGAGTCAGAAGCTGGTATTTGTTATAATGACCCCGAACTGGCCATAGACTGGCAAATACCTCCTGACCACGCAGTCGTGTCTCCGAAAGATAATGAACTGCCTGCTCTTGCAAACTGCAGGAATAATTTTGTATTCGAGAGCTGATGGTAATAAAACAAAAAATACTGGTGACCGGTGCTGATGGGCAGCTGGGAATGGAATTGCGGCAACTCGCATCTTCTTTACCACTGTATAATTTTATTTTCACGACAAGAAAGGAATTGCCATTTGATGATACAAGTCTGCTGAAAGAAAAACTGGAATATTACCAGCCGCAATATATAATTAACTGTGCAGCGTATACAGCGGTAGACAAAGCGGAGACAGAAAAAGAGCTTGCTTACCTTGTCAATGCCATAGCAGCAGGAACGATGGCCGCGTTTTGCGAAGAGAACAATGTTAGACTGGTACATATTTCAACCGATTATGTATTTGATGGCAGGGCTACTATTCCATACAGTGAAGAAGAAACAACCAACCCGCAAAGTGTATACGGGCATTCCAAACTGGAAGGAGAAAGCCTGGTACTGCAGAATAATCCAGGAGCCATCATTATCCGCACAGCCTGGGTGTATTCCCGGTTTGGAAAGAACTTTGTAAAGACCATGTTGCGGCTCATGAAGGAAAAAGAGGCCATTGGAGTTGTAAATGATCAGTTTGGTACACCAACTCATGCCGCTGACCTGGCTTCTGCTATTTTGCAGATCATCGCTTCACAACAATGGCAACCGGGCATATACAACTATAGCAACCTGGGAACCACCAGTTGGTATGAATTCGCTGTTGCTATCAGTGAATTGTCAGGAAGTAATTGTAAGGTAAATCCCATACCGACCAGCGCGTTTCCCACACCTGCTAAAAGACCTGCTTATTCGGTACTGGATAAAAAAAAGATCATGCAGGTCTTTGATATGGCAATACCACACTGGAAAGATAGCCTTGCCGATTGCCTGCAAAATTTAAACTAAGATTACTGATAGTATTCAGAGATAGGGCGAGTTTCAGTTTGCTGACGTACAGTAAATTTTTCTTACATCATAGCTGTCAAAATGGTTGTACAGGGCTAAAAGATATAACCACGATAGAGATCCTGTTTGTTCTTTCAGCCCCGAAATAAACCAATATAACCGTCCATTGTTATTTCTTTACAGAGGTGATCATTGTCGACCCCATCAGTTTACCACTCTTATTAGCCACCTGGGTTTTTACCACACCAAAGCCGGGAGCAAACCATTCAGTGCATTGCATGTTCATTGGTATACCAATGCCCGCGATGGTCATTTTATACCTGCTGTCATAGGTGATCTTCCAGCAATCCCAGCTACCCGCCGGGGTGGTGATTGATTCTTTGCCTACCACTTTCCGATTAGTGTTTTCCAGGTTAATGGAACTATAAACACTTCCATTTTTATACATGTCCATCTTAAAGCT
This sequence comes from uncultured Terrimonas sp., assembly GCA_964528095.1. GTDB lineage: Bacteria > Bacteroidota > Bacteroidia > Chitinophagales > Chitinophagaceae > CAZGSG01. The sequence continues at coordinate 1,009 of CAZGSG010000166.1, read as the reverse complement.
CGCGTCTTTTAATGCCTGTCCGCTGCTAATAGAAGCTGGATATTCAATAAACGCATCATCGGCTTTTACTTCCATGTCTTTATACATGGACATTTGTTCCTGGGGCAGTGCCACTTTTGCATCTACAAAAAGCACACTCCCTGTACATTTATACTTGCCTGCGCCCTTTGATAACGATTTACCTTTTTCATCTGTCATTTCAGAGGTGAAACTGGCGGTAGTAGTACCCCCGGATTTACTAACGTCCGAGATCTTATAAGTAAGCAAACCGGATTCTTTGTCCTTCTTATCATAAACGGTCATCTGTATTTCGCTGTTGGACAGGTAATAAAATCCTTTGCAGTCCTGCGCTTGTAAAAGAAAAACTTCTAAACAGAAAACGAGTGATAGTATAAAGGCCCTCATACAATAGATTTGAAGCTGCAAGATAAACACAGACCCGATAGCAGTCAATAACACAAAGGGGGTAATTTTCCAACGGCTGATGCGGTTTTGTATCCGGTGAGTAAACTATAAAATGCGGAACTTCTAACCTCGAACACAGAACTTAAAACTAAAACTCTTTATCTTTGCCCCGTCTTGCGAAAAATAATTTCTGCTATATTATTACTGGCACTTATAGGGCAAACATTTAACCAGGGATTTTATTACCTGGATTATCTGGTTGATAAATCTGTTTATGCAAAAGACTGTATTAACAAGGCCAGGCCGATGCTTCATTGCGACGGGAAATGCCAGTTAATGAAAAAAATACAGGAAAGCGAAAAGAAGAACCAGCAACAGGCGCCTGAACTTAAACTTGCCAGTAAAGCAGAAGTGCTTTCATCGCGTTCATCCTTTGCAGTGCTTAAGCCTGTAGCGATGATTGTGCTTCAACGGCATTATTTCCCTGCTAATGCAGGTGATCCGGTAGATCAACCGTCTTCTTTCTTTCATCCACCCAATGTTTAAGTAATTTCTCCCGTCTTGTTTTTGCTTTACCCGCAGGAGCGCCTTGTTGTGCCCGGTC
>CAZGSG010000165.1:0-12638 GCA_964528095.1 uncultured Terrimonas sp. | reverse complement strand
AACTGAACCTCACCAAATGGAATTGTATAATTCTCTCCGTAAGCTTAAAACATAGGCAAGGGCTTTCACACAGAGCTAACAGAGATAATGAGCTAAGGGAGAGCTGAGCAATTTGTTTATTCTTTATTTGTATGAACGGATGAGCTAAGGAGATTTTCACTGACGTGAAAAGGCAATCGTTGACCAGGGTGCTGTTTTCGCGTCAGTGAAAACGCTCTGTTAGCTCTTTATTTCAACCGATAATAATTGTATAAATAGCCTGTCTATTCCTTCGCTCATTATCTCTGTTAGCTCTGTGTGAAACCTCTCGCTGTGTTAGTGATCCAGGGATAAGAAGGACAATTCTTCAATCTATATTAAACTATATTACCTACGCCAAACAAGAGATAGGAGGTTTTCAGAACGTGAAAAGTACCTCACTACAGCATGCCTGTAAGTACTCAACTCACTTATTTCCCGACACACCCGGATACACATACGGATACGTATCCTTGAAAGAAGGCATATGCCCCTTTTGCGATGCGGACAAATGCTCAAACATCTTCTTCACATAAAAGGTCGGGTTATGCTGTCCGAAATCCATCAGCGCAAAACCCCTGGGATTCTTTGGCCGCTCTGCATTACCGGGCACCGCATCCATTAGATATCTTATCAAGCCGATGAAATCTAATCCGCCAACATCCCCGTCCATTTTGTCGATCTTTTCCCTTGTGAAGTTCATATATTCAATAGGATTTATTGTCAGCGGGAATGATCGCTCGCCACAGTCATAGTCATCATCATTGCTAAGTTGATTGAGCCAATGACGATGTCCCGGAATTTTATATGAACTAAAATACAATGCCGGTGACCATAATTTTGTTACAAAATCTACTCCATACTCAAATCGCTGGATCCGCTGTCTTCCAAGCAGGTCATTACATTTGTTTACAAAGTCCGCGTCTCCCACTACACGTGGCGCAGCCCAGGTATATACCTCGCCAATTGAATATCCCTTACCCTTTAGATAAGGAGCGCTGATCAGGGCCATTGCCCCGCCAAGACTGTGCCCCGTGATAAATATTTTTTTATTCTTTGCCTTTGCTTCGAACTCATCAAGCGTGCTCATCAGTTTATTCCTTACGATCTTGAAGGAATTCCAGAACCCCGAATGCATTTTTGTGTTGGCAAGCGGGCCATCACCAGCCGTTGGCAGAAAGTAGGCATCCGTGCCGATCCATTCCCAGCTATCGCCTTTGTATACATCATCTGTGCCCCGCCAGGAGATAATGATAAAATCTTCGGTTGATACAACCATTAACTCCGGATCGAAACCAGGAACAACAATGGCATTGCCAATATTGATGAAGTCCTGTCTTTTATTGATAAAACGAAACTGTGGTTTACTTTTTTCAAACGCTACCGAATCCTGCAGGTATTTTTCTATGGCAGTGGGTTGATCGGCCGCAGGCGCAGGATCTGCTGTTTTTACCGGTGGCTTGTTGTCCAGTTTAACGATTTTATCGCTCATCAGTATTTTTTCCTGCCCTGCACCCTTTACCAACTGTAGGTTTGGCAAATTTAAAAACGCCGGTCTCACCGGTTTTTTATCTGCTGCATAAAACCAGTGGCTGAACCGCTTGATAAAATTGCATTCGAAGTTGTTATTGGTAATAGCATTCAGTTGGATTGACCTGAAACTTCCTGAGGGAAATCCTGTGGGATTGCGAAGTTCCCGCAATTCAAAATCAAGTCTTTCTGAATACATCAGCTGACTCATTTTAGCAAGCAGGTATGCGTTTACGTTATTTACTCCCGGTGATTGGTTCTGGTCGAATTGCTGAAAACAATTGACCTCTCTTGAAGGAATGGTGTAATCGGTAACGAAACAACTGCTCTGTTGTGCCTGAACACTGCAGGCAAACAGCCATGCAGTTATTAAAAACAACCTGTTTTTCTTCATGTTAATTTAAATTTTACGTGAACGATCTGTTTGTTTAAGTAGTTTTTGACTTTTAATGTTGAACCCGGCTTTATTTAAGCCGATAGAATGACCAAAGTGATCCGTTGAATAACAGTACCAAAACTACCTGCTGAGTGAGGTTAGGGCAATACCAGTCAATAGTGAATCGGGCTATACCGAAATACCTAAAATCCGGTAGTGCAAAAGGAAAATAGTTTTCTATCTTTCAAACTGGTATTTATAATTATTTGCGAAATCAAGGTTATGCTCTGGAAAATAAAAATTCGTTTAGCTGGTATTGCTTTACTTCTCTTCTTATGCCCAACATCACTACTGCATAGCCAGTCATCGCCGGCAAAACTGGATAGTTTAATAAACGAAACAAACAAAGCAAAAGAAGATACCAATAAGGTAAAGCTGCTGATAGAACTGGGCAATGAAATGAGTTATACGGACCTGAACAAAGCATTGGCCTATCTACAGCAGGGATATGCGCTGAGCAATAAGCTCAATTATGAATTTGGGAAAGCAAGAAATGCCTATCTGCTGGGTATAACCTATATAGATGCCGGAAATTACTCGCTGGGTGATTCCTTTATCAATATTGCAGAAATAAAATTCGAAAAAATGCAACACACCCGGCAGCTGGCCATGGTTGAAAACGCAAGGGGATCTTTTAATTTTATGCAGGGCAATTACTGGGGCGCAGGGGAGCATTTTACAAAAGCGGCAGAGAAGTTCGACCTGATAAAAGATACGGCCTCTTCATTTATCGCTTATCAAAATCTGATTGCCATACTTGGCCGTACCAGGAACTATGAGAAAGCGGTGGCACAAAGCAAAAAATTACTGCCCATCGCGGCGGCCAGGAAGGACTCCGTACAGGTAGCATATATACTGCAAGGGCTGATCACCGATCTCACCTATCTTAATAAATTTGATGAAGCGTTTTACCATCTGAAGAGAGCGCTTGACCTGGCTAATTCTGTGAATGATCAGAATATCGCCGCAGAGATCTATAGTACGGTAGGAGGATATTATTATGCAAAAAAGAATTATGCCAACGCGATCAATTATTTTCAAACCTCGCTGGATAAAGCTGAAAAGCTCGGCAATCCTTTCCAGATCGCCAATCATCACAACTCCCTTGGTCAATCCTATTACAGAACAGGCGATTTTGCCAAATCAAAAGAGCACCTGTTGAAAGGAATGGCGCTTGCCAGGCAGTATAATAATAAAACGGCCATACAAAACCTGGCGATGTCATTAAGCTCATTTTATGATTCTACAGGCGATTATAAAAATGCGTATTCGAGCCTGCTTGAACATGCTTTGATGAAAGACAGTATTCTCAATAGCGAGATCAGGAACTATACTTCTAACCTGGAAGCGCAATACGAAACAAATAAAAAGGAAACGGAGATCCTCCGGCTACAGAATGTAGAGAAGGAAAAAAATTACCAGATAAGCCGGCGAAATACACTGTTGATCGCTGGTACAGGACTGATACTGACTTTGTTTGTGATCATGTACCTGGTAAGAAGAAATTACCGCAATAAACAAAAACTGGTGCAGGAACAAGCTGCCTTACTCGAGGAACGGATCAAAATAATGGAAAAGGAAAAACAGATCAGTTCACTCCAGGCAATGGTAAATGGGCAGGAAACAGAACGTACACGCGTGGCAAGAGATCTGCATGATGGTGTAGGCGGCCTTTTTTCTACGGTAAAAATGCATTACAGTTCACTGCATCATGAAACACCTGAAATAAAAAACAACTCGCTCTATAAAAAAACAGGAGACCTCATCAATAATGCGGCGGACGAGTTACGAAAAGTGGCGCACAATATGATGCCGGAAGTATTAATGAAGATGGGCCTCAGGGATGCACTGCAGGACCTGTGTAATAATACCAGCGCGGGTAGATCATTGTTCGTACGACTCGATTCATATGGCATGGAGAAAAGACTGAACAGCTCCACCGAAGTAATGCTCTACCGCATCATCCAGGAACTCGTCAGTAATATCATCAAACACGCGGGAGCCACGGAAGCTGTCATACAGCTTAACAGGCAGGATTCCCGCCTGAGTCTTCTCGTAGAAGACAATGGAACAGGTTTTGACACAGCGGAAGCAACTGGAAAAAGAAGTATGGGAATGGAAACAGTTAAAAGCCGCGTAAATTACCTGGAGGGCCAGCTATCTATTGATTCGCGTAAAGATATCGGCACCACCATATTGATAGACATACCAGTAGAGTGAGTAAAAGTGAATTAGCTGCAATTGCAGCTGACAGCGAAGGATAAATAAACTGGTGGCCGGACTATTTTTTTAATTTTTACTTTTGAATGTTAAATTCACACCCGCTTAATACATTTCTTTCATGATAAATATTCTCATCATCGACGACCATCCCCTGGTGATAGACGGCATAAAGACCATGGTCATGCATGAAAGTTACCTGCATATTGCGGGTGCAGCAAAGACAGGGAAAGAAGGGCTGGCGTTTATGGAGAATGACCCGCTCATAGATGTGGTACTGCTGGACATTAACCTGCCGGATATGGACGGCTTGCGGATCTGCGAATTGATACGGGAAAAAAACAAACAGGTAAAAATCCTGGGGCTTACTTACCTGAATGAAGCAGGCATCATCACCCAATTGATAAAAAAAGGAGCTAATGGTTATCTTCTAAAAAATATGGAAGGCGAAGAACTGATCCTGGCGATCAACCAGGTAATGGATGGATCGGTGTACCTGAGTAAGGCCGCTAACGAAAAGATCATTCAACAATTACAGGCCTGTGATCTCCCTGCAAATAAGATCCCCAGCTTTACCCGCAGGGAAAAGGAAATACTGGATTTACTTTACCAGGGTCTTACAAGCAACGAAATTGCCGAGAAACTTTTTTTAAGCAACTACACCGTTGATACACACCGGAAGAATATGCTACAAAAGTTCAATGTGCGTAATACACAATCATTATTGAATGTAGTAAGAGAGTTGGGGATCATGAACTCCTGATGATAGCTTGCTTGTCAAACCTACCTGCTCAACCGTAATAAACTTGCAGCTACAATTCCTGCTGTCTCCGTTCTAAGCCTGGTATCACCCAGGGCTACAGGAATGAAATGATGATTAAGCGCAAGCTCTATTTCCGCTGGAGAAAAGTCCCCTTCAGGCCCTATCAGTATTAATTGCGAAGCGGCCAGCCGGTTGATCAGTTCAGGCAAAGATCGTTTTTCATTTTCCAGGCAATGCGCAATGAATTTTTGCCCGGTATTGTTTATTTCTTCCTGGCGAAATAATAGTTCATATGCGATGGGTTCATGCAACACAGGCAGCCAGCTCTGTTGTGACTGTAACATGGCACTGATACAAATACCCTGCATACGGTCATGTCTGAATTTTTGTTTTTCTGTCCGTGTACAGATAAGGGGTATAATAGCCGACACACCTATTTCAACGGCTTTCTCTAAAAACCATTCGAAGCGGCTTGTATTTTTTAGTAATGAGATAGCGATGGATACAGACCTCGCAGGTGGAGAAACGATTTCCGTAGTTTCTATATTTACCAGACAATGTTTTTTATGCGCTTCCGTGATAGAAGTAATGAATACATGTCCTTTCCCATCGGTCAATTTGATCTTATTTCCTTCTTTCATCCGCAGTACCTGCACCACATGTCTTGAATTGTCTTCATTCAATTCAATTGCTTTTGACGAAGCCGAGTATGTATCTGTGTAAAAAAAAGGAAGCTGCATTTAATTCAAAATTAAAAATTAAAAAACAGGCCCCGGTTATGGGAGTGCATTTTTGAATTTTTAAATTTGATTTTTAAATTTCTAAAAATCCTGCTCCTCATCATTCGACATAATATCATTGGCCTTGCTGCCGGTTTGTATAAATACTTTGGCGCCACCGTCCACATCTTCTACCTGTCTCCATGCACCGCCTTCGGGAAGCCCCACGCCGCTGTAAGGATCATCATCCCAGTCGGTAAATTTCTGAATATGTAAAAGTGCTTTTAATTTAATTGTTTCCAGTGAACCGTTACGGTGCTTGGCTATCTTTACTTCAGTGAGTCCTTTAATGTTTTCTCCTTCCGCATTAGTTGTTACATCATAATATTCGGGACGGTACAGGAACATAACCATGTCCGCATCCTGCTCTATCGCTCCTGATTCACGAAGATCACTTAACTGTGGTACACGGCTTCCTTCTTTGGCGCCACGTTGTTCTACGGCCCGGCTTAACTGTGACAATGCAATAATGGGAACGCTCAGTTCTTTTGCAAGACCCTTTAGGTTACGAGAAATATTACTGATCTCCTGCTCACGGTTTGTCTGCCGCCCGTTTTCATTCGTACCACTCATCAGCTGCAGATAATCGATGATGATCATCCCGATATTATGCTTGTTCTTCAACCTGCGGCATTTGGCCCGTAATTCAAAAATATTCAGTGCCGGTGTATCGTCGATAAATAAAGGAGCTTGCGCCAGGCGTTGAATACCGCGCGCATACAATTGTTTCATCTCATGTTCTTCCAACTTACCTCTTGCTATTTTCTCAAGCCAGATCTCACTCTCTGCTGACAGTATCCTTTGCACCAACTGCCCTGCGCTCATTTCCAATGAAAAAAGCGCAACCGGTGTTGGCTTTTTGGGATGCATCACCGCATTACGGGCAAGATTAAGCGCGAATGCCGTTTTACCTACGGCAGGTCTTGCTGCAAGTATGATCAGATCGGTATTCTGCCAGCCATAAGTGACACGGTCCAGCTGCACGAAACCGCTTGGTACACCCGTTACATCTTCATTTTTATGCCGCAGGTCTTCGATCCGTTGAATCGCTTTCACCAATACAGAGTCGATTGTATCAAAATTCTTACGAAGGTGATTATTGGTGATCTCAAATAATTTGCTTTCCGCGGAATCCAATAGGTCAAATACATCGGTAGAATCTTCATAGGCATCTCCTATGATCTCGCCGCTGATACGAATCAATTCGCGTTGTATGAATTTTTGCAGGATGATCCTTGCATGTGCTTCAATATGCGCAGATGAAACCACCGCATTGGTTAGTTTGGTCACATAGTATGGACCGCCTACCATTTCGAGTTCTTCCCTGAACCGCAATTCCTCTGCAACGGTCAGTATATCTATGGGCTGACTTTTATTGGCCAGGCCCTGCATAGCTTTATAAATACGCTGGTGCGCTTCTACATAAAAACACTCTGGTTTCAGTATTTCGATAACAGTGTCAAAAGCCGATTTTTCCAGCATGATCGCGCCAAGTACAGCTTCTTCCAGGTCTTTGGCCTGTGGTGGCACTTTGCCATATACCATGGTGCCAAGGTCGAGCGTTGATCTTCTTTTCTGCTTCCGGTCTTTGTTTATATTCGTCAGGTCCATTGTTCAGTTATAGAGATAAAAATTTACCATCGTCCCGGGCTTTAATCCGGGATGACCTTGGGTTTGCCGCTTCAGACAAATAGTTCAGTCTTGTTTTAAGAAAATGTTACTTCTTTGTTATCGGAATGTTCCCTGAGTCAGACGGCGAAAATAGAATCAATTAGACATTCTTACGGCTTTTTAAAAAAGTTTTTCTTTCTGCACTATTTTTCACCACCGAATTCCCGGTTATCCACAATCGTCCATTTTCCCGGTTTACCACTCCTTTCAATTTACTTAAAATTGCGCGCTGTTCACGCAAAAAGATCAGCACTTCGGTGGATAAAAAATTAACCGCAACGGGCCATCTTATGCAATAAATCCCCGTATTGATAAGTTATCGAATAAGTTCTCCCATAACTGAGCTGCTTCATTCTTAATTATTAAAAAAAGTAATTATGCAAACAGGATCAGCAAGCAGCCGCCCGGTTTTAAGCCAGGCTAAAAATAATACCACACTTTGGATAGGACACCTGAAAACCGACCCGGTTGATCATATGGGCGGACAAACATTTACATGTCCTGATGAGGGCCGGGTTGACAATATTCAACTTTATGCTACTTCCGTTCAATATCCGGGAGATATTCAATTGTCGTTACATGAATTTGACAAAGAATCAAAAACCTGGGGACCGGTCATTGCGGAATCAAGCCTCCTGGTTCAAAAAACAGATCAGCAGAAATGGATCCGGTTCAACCTTCCCGCTTTGCAATTAAAAAAAACAGGATCCTATGCTTTCCGTGTACAAACCGCCAATGCCATGATCGGTCTGGGTGAAGCTGTTTGCGGCAATCAATGCCCTTTTCCAATCGGCAGCGAATGGAACGCGGACTCCAACAATCAGCCTGGTCATTATTATTCTTATTTCAGCCTCGCTTTTAAAATCGAAATGCAGTAAAGCTCAGGGTTCCTGGTCCCTGGTTAATCTACTCCGGTGGCGAATGTTCAGGAATTGAATGAACATGGCGCTTAGGAACTCTTAACCAGGGACTAAAAACCTGGAACCTAGAACCTGAGGTTAGATTTTGAACTTGATTTTTGGACTTATCTTCGCAGGCAATAAAGACGCAAGCAAAAAATGAAGATTTCTTATAAATGGCTCAGCGAATACCTGCCTGTAGCGGTTGACCCTGAAAGATTGAGCCGTATTCTTACTTCCATTGGACTGGAGGTAGAAAGCATGGAAAAATATGAAGAAGTAAAGGGCGGGCTCAAAGGCCTGGTGATCGGCGAAGTACTGAGCACGGAGAAACACCCCAATGCAGATAAACTCACCCTCACCAAAGTAAGTATTGGAAAAGGAGAACCTTTGCAGATCGTATGCGGCGCACCTAATGTGGCAGCCGGGCAAAAAGTGATCGTAGCCCCTGTAGGTACAACTATCTATCCGTCTGCCGGTGATCCGCTGACAATGAAAATAGCAAAGATCCGCAGCGTGGAAAGTCATGGTATGATCTGCGCGGAAGATGAGATCGGACTGGGCAGCTCCCATGCAGGCATCCTGGTATTGCCTGAAGATGTAAAGGTTGGCGCCAGTGCAGCAGACTATTTTCAACCATATGATGATATCGTTTATGAAATAGGACTTACACCTAACCGGATGGATGCAATGAGCCACTGGGGCGTAGCCAGGGATGTTTGCGCTTATCTTTCCCATCACGATAAAAAAGACAGCAGGCCGAAATTGCCTAACAGCAATAGTTTTAAAGTTGATAATACTTCTCTTGCTATAGAAGTAACTGTGGACAATGAAAAAGCCTGTCCCCGTTATTCCGGTCTTAGTATCGCCAATGTTACTATTAAAGAATCGCCCAAATGGCTAAAGCAAAAACTAAAAGCCATTGGTCTGCGGCCAATCAATAATATTGTTGATATCACCAATTTCATTCAGCATGAAACAGGGCAACCGCTGCATGCTTTTGATATCAGTGCCATCAAAGGCCGGAAGATCGTTGTAGGCAATCTGCCGGAAGGAACTCCTTTTGTGACCCTGGATGAGAAAGAAAGAAAATTGAGCGCTGAAGATCTCATGATCAGCAGTCAATCCGGTCAGTTGGAAGGCATGTGCATTGCTGGCGTATTTGGCGGTCTGCATAGCGGGGTGACGGATAAAACAACCGATATATTCCTGGAAAGCGCCTGCTTTGATGCGGTAACTATCCGTAAGACCTCGTTTCGTCATGGACTTAGAACCGATGCGGCAAGCCGGTTTGAAAAGGGAACTGATATTTCTGCAACGGTCAATGTATTGAAAAGAGCTGCCATTCTTATTAAGGAAGTAGCTGGTGGAGAAATTGCTTCAGACCTTGTAGATATTTATGCGCAGCAAAAAGAAAAAACGCCTGTCGCCATAAAGTATCACTACCTGAAAAAACTAAGCGGCAAAAATTATCATCCCGATGCAGTAAAGAACATATTGGGCAGCCTGGGATTTGAGATCTTAAAAGAAGGTATTGATGAGTTGAGGGTTGCGGTGCCTTATCATAAACCCGATATCAGTTTGCCGGCCGACCTGGTAGAAGAAATTCTGCGGATCGATGGCCTGGACAATGTAGTGATCCCGGATTCGATCACCATCACCCCTTCCATAGAAGAAAACCATGCGGCAGACGAATACAAAGAAAAAGCAGCGAATTACCTCGTAGGACTGGGCTTTTTTGAAACAATGACCAATTCGATCACCAACGCGGCTTATTTCAGTGAAGAAGAACTGACAAGTTCTGTGAAGATGCTCAATAGTCTGAGTGCCGAACTGAATATGATGCGTCCTTCCATGCTGGAAACAGGACTGGAAGTCATTGCCCACAACCTGAATCGTAAAAACAATGATCTGCGTCTTTTTGAATTCGGAAAAACCTATAGCACAAGTGGTCCGGGCCAATATGAGGAGCCTGAACATCTTTGCATTTATATTTCCGGGAAAAATAATGAAGACAGCTGGCGCAACAAATCATCCCTGGCAGATTTTTATGTATTAAAAGGAATTGTTGCAAGGGTTTTACAGCTGCTTGGCGTGGAAATTGATTCTTTCGAAGCATTGCAACATCCAAAGTTTGAAAACGGGTTGCAGGGAAAGATCAATGGAGAGGTGGTGATCCAGGCAGGCATTGTTCATAAAAAAACATTGGGTCTTTTTGATATTAAACAGCCCGTATACTTTGCCGATTTTGCCTGGGATGTGTTGATGAAAAAAGCAGCGGCCAATAAACCTGCGTTCCAGGAAATTGCAAGATTTCCCTCGGTGCAGCGTGACCTGGCAATGATCGTTCCGAAACAATTGCAATATGAAGAGGTAGAAAAGTCAGTACAAAAGATCCGGCTTAGCAACCTGAAGGATATAAAGTTGTTCGATATTTTTGAAAGCGAAAAACTGGGTGAGGGAAAAAAATCACTGGCGGTAAGTTTTACTTTTCTTGACAATGAAAAAACCCTGACCGATAAGGAAATCGACAACTGGATGAACAAGATCATGATAACATTGGAGAAAGATTTGCAGGCGGAAATACGAAAATAAGTTTGAGGTTCCGGGTTGAATGTCCCTGAATTTTTTTAAAAATGAGTTATGAGCGCAACGGAAGAACATCTTAAACGTATACAGGACAAGCTTCAGCAATTGCTGAAAGTTCATGCCGGGCTACAAAAAGAAAATCTTCAGTTGAAAGAAGAGTTAAGTATTGCAAAGAGTGACCTGTTGAAATATGGGGAAATGACGGAAAACCTGAAGCAACAATTAGATATTCAGAAGTTCAGCAATGCGGATATGAATGAAGCGGAGAAAAAGGAATTTGAAAAAAGGATCAATGTGTATGTAAAAGAAATTGATCGCTGTATTACCATGCTCAGTGAATGATCAAACCCTTTTTACCAGGTTCATTTTCATTTCATCATCACCGTGCGAAAGTTCTAGTGTATATTTTCCGTAAGGAAGATCATTCAGGCCTGTCCAGGTAAATTGTTCTTTGTCAAAGGAAATATCTTTTTCGACAGTGCTGCAAACACTTCCTTTGTCATCTTTTATAACGCACTTCAAAAATTTCCCTTTGATAGCGGTCAATTCAAACTGGAGTGCATCAATAAAGACTGATGTCCTGATTTTGGCGAACATAACTGTTTCCGTTTTGAAAATTAAGCGCTTTCGAAGGGTGGAATGAAGTTTCTAAGGACGAGATATGGTGGTGAAAGGGAAACCAAAATAATAAACCTTTTTCAAAAATGCAAGCTATGGATCAATTAATCGCAGCGACGGTAGTCATAGGTGACCGGAGCTACCGCATAAAAATGGAGGCAAAAGACGAAGAAGCGGTACGCCACAGCCTGAAAACAATTAACGATAAGATAATTGAGTATAAAACCAATTTCGCCGGCAAAGACATGCAGGACTATATCGCCATGGTGCTGATCTGGTTTGCTACCGACAAAAGTGCCGGCGGTACCACCGGGCTCCAAAATGAAAATGTGAATGACCAATTGGTTGCGATGGAGAAGCTGCTGGACGGACAGCTGAAGTAAATTCAAAATGCAAAATTAAAAATTCAAAAATAGGCCCCGGTTTCCGGAGTATACCTTTTCATTCCGCTTTTTTAAAGCGGACAATTTTTGCGCTCTCTTACTGATCGCTATGGACAAACTCCGGGTCGAACAATTAAATAGACTTAAAATGCAAAATTCAAAAACGAACCCCTGTTTTCGGAGTGCATTTTTGAATTTTGCATTTTTAATTTTGAATTAGAAAGCTTTTTTGCCTTCTATCGCCGCACCCAGCTTCTCTTCCAACTCATCACCACGGAGATTTTTAGCAATGATCTTGCCCTGCGGATCCAACAACAGATTTTGAGGAATTGCACGGATGCCGTATTGTTTCGCTACCGCATTGTCCCAGAATTGGAGGTCGCTCACCTGGGTCCAGGTAAGTCCATCATCATGAATAGCTTTCAGCCATTTATCTTTCTGGCCCGGCCTGTCGAGTGATACACCGATAATATGAAAGTTCTGGTCTTTGTACTTATTGAACACTTTTACTACGGCAGGATTCTCAGCACGGCAGGGTCCGCACCAACTCGCCCAAAAATCGACCAGTACATACTTACCGCGTAATGAAGAAAGCGCTACCGGTTGGTCAAGCGTATCATTTTGTGTAAAATCCATGGCGAATTTGCCGATCCCTGTCATTTTTGCGATCTCAAGCCTCTCTTTGAATTCCACAGCTGACGGGTACTGCTTGGATTTATCTGAAAGTGCCTC
>CAZGSG010000164.1:0-12717 GCA_964528095.1 uncultured Terrimonas sp. | reverse complement strand
TGTATCTAAAATAAAAGTGAAAGGTAAGCCACTTCCTTTTCCTTACCGCATACATGATACGCCTGATGAAGAAAAGCTATTGCCTTTTATTGCATTTGCAAATAAGTTCGGCCACAAGTTTGATTCATCATCACCCGAAGCAATAGCCGCTTCTTTTAACCAGTTGCTAAAGGATGTACATGGCAAACCGGAACAACATGTACTGGAACAATTGGGTATCCGTACGATGGCCAAAGCAAAATACACAATGGAAAATGTAGGCCATTATGGCCTCGGGTTTGAACACTATTGTCATTTTACTTCACCGATCCGCCGTTACCCCGATGTGATGGTGCATCGCATATTGCAGGAAGTGCTCGATAATAAATTCATTATCGATAAAAAGATGGAAGAGAAATGCAAACACTGCAGTGAGCGTGAAAGAGCTGCGATGGATTCAGAAAGGGCAGCCAATAAATACAAACAGGTGCAGTACATGCGAAACTATGTGGGAGAGGATTTTGATGGCGTAATAAGTGGTGTGGCCAGTTTCGGATTCTGGGTAGAAACAGTAGAACATAAATGCGAAGGATTGGTAAGCGTAAATACCTTGCTGGAGTATGATGAGTTCAGGCATGTAGAAAGTGATTATTGCCTGGTAGGTATGCGCAGTGGCAAGAAATTCAGAATGGGTGATAAAGTAAGAATAAAAGTAATAGCGGCAAACCTTATCAAACGTCAGTTGGATTATGACTGGGTAATTACAGATGAGACCGAAAAACAGAAACCCAAAAAGAAAAAACAGGCGTAATAAATTAATAGCTGATGCAGTCATTCGAAGAACTTTCCCGTGCTTTTGGTGAATCATTTAATCAACGACATTTTCCAGCATCGCCGGCGTCTTTATATGAGCCCAATGAGTATTTTTTAAAAATAGGAGGAAAAAGAGTACGGCCAGTGTTATGCCTGATGGGGAATGAGTTATTCGATGAGATAAGGCCCGATGCCTGGCATGTAGCTACTGCAATAGAACTGTTTCATAATTTCACGCTTATACATGATGATATAATGGATAAAGCCCCTTTGCGCAGGGGTTTGCAAACCGTGCATACCAAATTTGGTGAAAGCACGGCTATTCTTGCCGGCGATGTAATGCTGGTAGCCGCTTACAACTATATCAACAAAATCGATATTTTATTTCTGCGGCAGATCATCGAACTGTTTAATAAAACAGCCCGGGAAGTTTGCGAGGGCCAGCAGATCGATATGGACTTTGAAACAAAAGAAACCGTGAGCCTGGATGAGTACCTGCACATGATCGAATTAAAAACATCTGTATTGCTAGCCGCAAGCCTGCGTATGGGTGGTATCATGGGAGGCACGGGGGAGAGAAACCAGCAACTGTTATATGAGTTTGGTAAAAAACTAGGGCTGGCTTTCCAGGTACAGGATGATTATCTCGACGCATTTGGTGATCCGCTAAAGTTTGGTAAACAGGTAGGAGGTGATATACTTGCCAATAAAAAAACATTCCTGCTCATACATGCGCTTGAAACGGCCTCCGCCACACAAAAAAAGGAACTGAATAGATTGTTAACTGAAGAGGATCCGCAGAAAATCGAGAAAACATTGCAGCTATTTCGTGATTGCAAAGTGGATCAGTGGGCATTGGAATTAAAAAAACAATTCATGGATGAGGCATTTACTCACCTGGATGATATGGCCGTACTTTCTGTGCGGAAAAAGCCCTTAAAGGATCTTGCGGAATATCTTATACAACGCGAGAATTGATCAGGATAAACCTGATTTTTCCCCGGTAATTATATTTTCCCTATTTTAAAGCCTCAAAACCAACTGCTGATGGCAAATTCTTTGTTTAGAAAAAAGAAAATCGAGTCTATTCTTGAAGAGAAAGGGGATGATGCGCATGGTTCAGGTCTTAAAAGGGTACTAACCGTTCGCGATCTTACTTTTTTTGGGATAGCAGCCATCATCGGGGCAGGAAGTTTTAGTAGTCTTGGCGAAGCTGTTTTTAAAGGTGGTCCCGGCGTGGTAGTGTTATTCGTGATCACGGGTATTGCCTGTGCATTTACTGCGCTATGTTATTCTGAATTTGCCAGCAGGATACCGGTTGCCGGCAGTGCCTATACTTATTCATATGCCAGCTTTGGAGAATTATTTGCCTGGATCATCGGTTGGGCATTGATCATGGAATATTCTATCGGGAATATCTATGTGGCATTCAGCTGGAGTGATTATCTCACTTCATTCCTGCATAAGGTCAATGTGCATATTCCGGACTTTCTTACCTGTAGTTATAAAGAAGCGCAAAAAGCAGTTGCCTCAGGCTCACCCAACACAGAATTGATCAATGCATGGAACAGTGCGCCTATGATAGGTAACCTGCGCATTATCCTGGACATGCCGGCGATCATTATCAACCTGCTTATCACCTATCTGGTTTTCAGGGGTATCAAGGAAAGCCGGAATTTCAGCAACGCGATGGTAGTGCTGAAACTGGCAATTGTGCTGCTGGTGATTTTTGTAGGTGGCGGCCTGATCATGTCAAATGGCCTGTCTTTTAACTGGACACCTGCTGCCGACGATGGCATCAGGTCATTTATGCCAAATGGTTTTGGTGGCGTTATGGCTGCTGTAAGCGGGGTTTTCTTCGCCTATATCGGGTTTGATGCAGTGAGCGTGCTGGCCGAAGAAAGCAAAAACCCACAACGGGATTTACCAAGGGGAATGATCCTCTCGCTTGATATCTGCACCATTGTGTACATCCTGTTGTCGCTTGTACTGACCGGTGCCGTAAACTATCGCAATTTCGAAGGAGTGGGAGATCCGCTGGCGTTTATTTTTGAACCACAAAATCTAAACATCGGCTGGATGCAACTGCTGGTTTCAATCTGTGCAGTGGTGGCCATGACAAGCGTATTGCTGGTTTTCCAGATGGGACAACCAAGAATATGGATGAGCATGAGCCGGGATGGATTGCTTCCACCCGCATTTCAAAAGATACACCATAAATTCAAAACACCTTCGTTTGCGACGATCGTAACAGGACTGCTGGTAGGCATACCTATTCTATTTACAGATAAAAGTTTTGTTCTTGATTTTACAAGCATCGCTACCTTATTTGCATTTGTATTGGTTTGCGGAGGTGTATTGCTGATCCCCAGGAAAGAAAAAACGCCGGGCAGGTTTAATCTGCCCTATATTAACGGGCAATATATATACCCGCTGGTTGTACTGGTCAGCATCTTTTTATTCGCGCAATACGGAAAAGGCTATTTTAAAGACGCAATGGATTTTGATTTTTCTTCGAATGAGGAATACCTGGGAGGCAGCGCGTCTTTTATGGATCTGGCGACACCCAAAATTTCAGTAATTATTTTCTGGTCGATCTGCATATTACTGGCCATCGCCAGTTTCATAAAAAAATATTCGCTGATCCCTTTGATGGGCGTCACTACCTGTCTTTACCTGCTTACGGGCATGACCAAGAGTAACTGGGCCTGGTTCCTGGGCTGGTTATTATTGGGCCTCGTGGTGTACTTCCTGTATGGGTATAAGAAGAGTAAACTGGCCAGTCCGTAGAATGCAAAATTAAAAATGTAAAATTCAAAAATAGCACGTGTTAATTGTGATGGTTGCTGTTTTTGAATTTGCATGCTTGATGGAATATATGTTCGCTATCAGAAGCGATTCAAATTGAGGGGGAAACTATTTTCACGTAGTGAAAATTCTCCTTAGCTCATCTGTTCAGGTAAGCAAGGTATGTGCAAATAGAATAACTCTACCTTAGCTCATTATCTCTGTTAGCTCCTTTGAAATCCCTATCAAACATCCTGAACTTGGAAATCATAATGCCTCCCCGGCCTGAAGGCCAGGGCAATGGATGGGGGGGGCGATGCTGATTCTGTCTCGCATTTACATTATGCTGAAGAGATTCAAAATACAGTGTAAACTATTTTCACGCAGTGAAAATTCTCCTTCGCTCATTCCCGCATGCAAATAAAGTATCTACAAATCACTAAACTTTTCTTTAGCTCATTATCTCTGTTAGCTCCTTAGAAATCCCTATCAAACATCCTGAACTTGGAAATCATAATGCTCCCCGGCCTGAAGGCCAGGGCAATGGATGGGGGACAATGTTGATTGTGTCTCGCATTTACATTATGCTGAAGAGATTCAAATTACAGTGTAAACTATTTTCACGTAGTGAAAATTCTCCTTAGCTCATTATCTCTGTTAGCTTCGTTGAAATCACTATCAAATACCCTGAACTACAAAACCTTTGTATCTTTGCCCCGTGAAATACCAGTTAGGAGATATTATTCTGATCCTTCACTCCAACGAAGAAGGACAGATCGTTGACTTCATTAATGATAAAATGGTGATGGTGGATGTGAAGGGGGTGAAGTTTCCCGTATACATGGACCAGATCGACTTTCCATACTTTAAACGGTTTTCGGAAAAGAAGTTCGCGCCTGCCAAAAAAGAAAAGAAGTTTGTCGACGATATAAGAAAGGAAAAAAATGCAACAACCAGCCGTGTAGCGGACGGGGTCTGGCTCACCTTTTTACCTGTAATGGATACGGATGAATTCGGCGATGAAGTAGTGGAAGAATTAAAGATCCATCTGATCAATCGAACGGAAACACCGTATAATTTTATCTATAAGGTCAATTTTTTTGGGGAGACGGATTTTGAATTGAAGAACCGGGTCAACCCCTTTGAAGACTTCTACCTGCATGATGTGCCTTTCGAAAACATGAACGACAACCCTTCTTTTGATCTCGATTTTTCATTGCTGCAGGAAGACAAAAAGAAAGCCGTGCATTATGAATCGTCCTTGAAATTAAAACCAAAACAATTGTTTTCAAAGATCGAAGAGATCCGTAAAAACAACACAGCTACGTTTTCCTATAAACTTTTTGAGCATTACCCCGACAGGCTGATAGAAGATAAATTAGGGATGGATAAACTGACGGCCCGTGGTTACAAGGTCTACAATGCGAAAGAAGCAAGACAGCACCTGGAGCCATACAGGAGTGTAGTGGACCTTCATATTGAAAAGATCACCGACGACTGGCAGCATCTCAGTAACTATGAAATTGTCGGGTTACAATTAAAGACATTTGAAAAATACTATGATCTTGCACTGGCACATCATCAACCCTCCTTTATCGTTATACATGGAGTAGGTAAAGGAAGACTTCGGGATGAGTTGCATGATATACTGCGATTAAAAAAAGAAGTAAAGTCTTTTGTCAACCAGTATGATTCACGTTTTGGGTATGGAGCCACGGAGATCTTTTTGGAGGTTTAAAGCTGATGTACAATTCAAAAGTCAAAATGCAAAATTCAAAAACAGCTTCCTAACATCGGTGGCTATTTTTGAATTTTGCATTTTGACTTTCGAATTTTTAATTAGTTTCGTTCAAATTATTGTTGCAGACCAGGCTATCGCTTCCTGGTTTTACCAGGAGGAGGAAAGTCCGGACAGTATAGAGCAATGCACCGGTGAAGAGCCGGGTCCTGCGCAAGCAGGAACAGAAAGTGCCACAGAAAATTACCGTCCGCCTCTGGCGGATAAGGGTGAAAACGTGAGGTAAGAGCTCACGTCCCGGCATAGCGATATGACGGGAGGGTAAACCTTGCATGCTGAAATGCCACATAAGTCAGCCCCGAGGACTGCTCGTCCGATGCCTTCGGGCAGGGTTGATGGGTAGGCAGATTGATCCCGGCAGGTAACTACCGGGACAGATAAATGATAGCCCACGACAGAATCCGGCTTACCGGTTTGCAGCAACTTTATTACATGATGCCGGTCTTTTACGGGAGTAATTGACCGGCATCGCCTTTTTTGAATTCAAAATTCAAAATTCAAAAGTCAAAAACAGCTACTGTATTACGAAGAGTTTTTCGATAGCAGAAGAATTCGGTTTTTAGATAAAATGATGGCCGATATAACCTGCTGCTTCCATAAGCCAGGCAATGCCCAGGTGCACGATCAGCCCACCGTAGATGGAACGCGTATGATATGATACGATACCCAGGAGTGCGCCACCAAAAAAGGAACTGATGCATTCACCTAATGGTTTGCCAAAATGAATGGAACAATAGAAACAGGCCATCGGAAGTATCGCGTCTTTTCCCAGCCATTTCATTAATCCTACAACAAGAAAACCTCTGAAGAAAAGTTCGATAGAAAAAAAATCACAACCATAACCCAGTTCATATAATAGTTTATAAAACCAGGATGGCTCGGCATTGACAGGTAATGGCAATATGTTTTCCAGTTTTGGATACATAGCTAAAAAATCAGCTTGTGTTGCAGCAAGAGAGATCAATGGCACCATCAGCAGCACCATCAACAGGTAGGGACGGTAAGAATAGCGACTGACGGTAAGTCCGAAAAAATGATCTTTTTTAAAGAATAATTGTTTGAAGAGCCATAACAGGATGACCAATACAACCATACGTAAAGGCCAGTAAATGGTCTCATTCCAGTATTTATTCCATTCAGGTACGGAGGAGAGATTTACCGAAGTGTCGATACATACTTTTACAGCAAAAATCCAGGGAGCAGCTATTATGCAGATCCATACCCCTGGCTTATACCGGCTTTTATCGCGGCTGATCAAAAAATAAAATAAGACAGGAATATAAAATGCCAGGCAATAAACAAGCAGATGGCCGGAAAACCCTGCATAGGGTAGGGATTTGCTCGTGACTAAATTGTGCTCCAGTTCAAAACGATAATTCAGCAATACCAATATTGCGGCAAGCAGGGTGCAAAACAACAAGGCCGTTTTGTGGACATCCTTCAGAAATAGCCTGATAAAACCAATTATTGCATTCATTTCAGCGGGAAAATAAAAAATTTTAACGGAGCATTAAACTTTATCACCGGATCAGGTTCCATATACTGGTTATTTATTTCCTAAAACCCTAAAAACAGTATAGCCATGAAATTTTTATCAAATGCCCGCCTGCTGGCGGTTACAGGCCTTTTATTGCTCAGTATTTTTTTCTTTGCCTGTCAGAAAGAAAATTCAACAAAAGATACAACAGCCAACCAGGAAGTTTCCGCACAGGATGCGGCCCTGTATTCTGAAGAAAGCATAAAAGCCGATGCGAGTTTTGATGATTTGGATGAGATCGGCCAGGTTACAGCGGAAGAAGATGATTACGCGGCAACAGAAGGTATCAATGGCCGGTATTTTCCTACCTGGCGCGCTCTTCGCGCTATAATTGGTAACTGCGCCACAATATCCGTATCTCCTGATGATGGGACCTATCCGAAAACGATCACCGTGGATTTTGGTGATAGCTGCATTGGTGCCGATCTGAAACTACGTACCGGCAAGATCGTTATTCATCTTACTGCTCCCCGACGCAAAGCCGGATCAGTTGCTACCATTACGCTCGTCAACTATTCATTGAACCGAGTAAAACTGGAAGGCACCAAAGTGATCAGTAATACCAGCACGGACAATACACTAAAGTACACAGTACAGGTAACAGGAGGAAAGGTCACGTTTGTCAATGGACATGGATATAGTTTTGAAAGCCTCAAAGTAAAAAAACAGATTGCAGGTAAGGATACACCGCTGGTCATCGACAATGTATTTGAAGTAACTGGGTATGCAAATATCCGGTTTAACAATGGCGCAAGTGTACATATAGAAACCATCGACCCGCTGATCAAAAAAGTGGTCTGTCCCTGGCGTTCTGATGGCACACTAAAGATCAACATCAATCAGAATTTTGTATTTAAACTGGATTATGGCTTCCCGAACAACGGCGATTGCGATAATAAAGCCCTGCTCAGTTGGAATAATGGCAATAACCAGCAGGTAGTTATTTTACCCTAAGAGCTAAAAAGAAACAAAGAGTGAGGGGTCTTTATATCCAAAGTTGCTTTTGTGATCTGTACAGATTTTTTCAGCAACTGTCAATATATAGAATCTTCACTCTTTTTCCCTTTTTCTCTTTGAACTCTTAGCTTAGCTTTGGTGAAAGTTCCGGCATGAAATTACTCCGTTTTTCTCCTTTGCTTTTTTTACTTCTTTCAGCGTGCTCCTCTTCCCGCAAAATGACGGCTGATCCTGTTTCTTCTATCAGCCAGATGAAATTTATCAATGAGTTTGTAGTTCCCAGCGGTACTCAGTTCATGGGTACTGTATTGGGTGGTTTATCGAGTATTGATTATGATCCGGGGAAAGGCCTGTATTATATGATCTGTGATGATCCATCCGCGCAGTCACCGGCAAGGTTTTATACGGCACGGATCGTTCTTGGTGATAAAGGAATAGACAGCGTGGTTTTTGTAAATGTGACAACGATAAAGAACGCCGCCGGTGATCCATATGCGGATATCCGGAAAGACAGGATCCATTCTCTCGATGCCGAGTCAATGCGATATAACCCGCGTGCAAATGAATTTATAATCGGCTCAGAAGGGCAGCGCGTGCATGAACAAACAAAATGGTTGCTCCAGGACCCCGCTGTGGTGGTTCAGCACTATGACGGGTCGTATAAAGACAGTTTTGCTTTACCTGACAATATGCGTATACAGGAAGCCGAGAAAGGGCCAAGACATAATTCGGTTTTTGAAGGCATGACCTTTAGCGATAATTATCGCTATGTATATGTAAACACGGAGTCGCCGATCTATGAAGACGGTTATGCGGCAGGCACCGGTGACTCTACTGCCTGGTTGAGGATCAGTAAATTTGATACGCGTTCAAAAAAACTGGCGGCCCAATATGCGTACCAGCTAGATCCCGTGCCTTATCCTGCCAATCCTCCCGGCGCTTTCAAAATAAACGGAGTTACTGACCTTTTATATTTAGGCAATAAAAAGTTCCTGGTACTGGAAAGAGGGTACTCCACGGGCAGAGGGCCGTCTGATGTGCGGGTGTTTATTGCTGATGCAAAAAAAGCCCGGGATATTTCAATGGTTGAGTCATTGGAAAAAAATCCACCGCAGTACCCGTTTACCAAAAAACTACTATTCAATTTTGAATCGCTTGGTATCTACATCGATAATGTGGAGGGAGTTGCATTTGGGCCGGTATTGCCCAATGGCCACCAGACCCTGATCTTTGTGACCGATAATGATTTTTTATTGACACGTAAGATGCAATTCTTTTTGTTTGAACTGATCCCCTGATCGCGAACCATTCGGCGATTGTACAGGTAAATCCTTTTCCCTACCTTTCACCAATAATATTGAAGTATGCGTATCGTCCCTTTTATTGTTTCGGCTGTAGTCACCACAGGTCTTATTTGGGCACTGAATAAACCCTGGGGCGCAAAAGTTCCCATGCCATTGGGTAAATTTTTGAGCCCGCAACATGGTTTCTGGCAAAATGCAGAGGCCACGGATTATGACTATTCCGCCGCATTATCATTTCCTGACCTGAAAGGAAATGCCAGTGTATACCTCGATGAAAGACTGGTGCCACATGTATTTGCCGATAATGATGAAGATCTTTATTTTATACAGGGGTTTCTGCACGCAAAATTCAGGTTGTTCCAGATGGACCTGCAGACAAAAGCGGCCGAAGGCCGTGCCAGCGAAATAGCAGGAGAAAAAGCCATTAATTACGACAGGGAACAAAGAAGACTGGGGATGAAATTTGCTGCTGAGAACGCACTAAAGGAAATGGAAAAAAATCCGGTTTCCTTCGCAGCTTTTGCGGCCTACACAAAAGGGGTGAACGCTTATATTCATTCATTAAAAGAAAGTGAACTTCCGCTCGAATATAAATTACTGAATTTTGAACCGGAAGAATGGACCAATCTCCGCACTGCATTATTATTGAAAATGATGGCAAAGATGCTTGCATCAGGAACTGAGAACGATCTCGCGTATACCAACGCTAAAGCTGTTTTTACCCAACAACAGTTCAATGCGATCTATCCGCAGGTCCCGGATTCTTTATTACCCATCATACCAAAAGGAACTTTATTCGATGCGCCGGGCATCATACCAGTGAAACCAGCATCAGCAGACTCTCTTTATTTTGGTAACAGGGATACCGCAAAAGCGCAGGAAATTTCCAGGCCTGATAAAAATAATGGCAGTAATAACTGGGTAGTGGCAGGCAGCAAAACACAGAGCGGCGCGCCAATACTTTCCAACGACCCCCACCTGGAGCTTTCATTACCTTCTATCTGGTATGAAATGCAATTGACAACACCTTCCAGTAATGTATACGGGGTATCATTGCCAGGCAGTCCTTTTATCATCATTGGTTTTAATGACAGTATTGCCTGGGGCGTCACCAATGCGCAACGGGATGTAAAAGATTATTATTCCATTCGATTCAAAGACAATTCAAAAAAAGAATACTGGCACAATGGTAGCTGGCAGCCCACCAGTATCCGTATCGAAGAAATACATGTAAAAGGCGCTCCAACCGTATATGATACGGTAGCATACACCAGCTATGGGCCTGTCATGTTTGACGCGAGTTTTTCCAATGCGTACAGCAATAAACAAAACCTGGCCATCCGCTGGGTAGCACATGATCCGGGTAACGATGGGTTTACTTTTTATCAACTGAACCGTGCAAAAAATTATGATGACTATGCGGAAGCGCTGAAAAGCATGATATGCCCCGGACAGAATTTTGTATTCGCTTCAAAATCGGGAGATATAGCTATCTGGCAACAAGGAAAATTTCCGGCACGCTGGAAAGGGCAGGGTTTATACATAATGCCGGGCAGCGATAGCAGTTATAACTGGCAGGGCTTTATTCCCCAGGGAGAAAACCCGCATAGCAAAAACCCGGAAAGAGGATTCTTAGAAAGCGCCAACCAGCGGCCTGTAGATTCAACCTATCCTTATTTTATTCCCGGAAGTTATATAACACCACGCGGCGTTACGATCGAACATTATCTTTCTGCCATGAACAATATTACAACAGCAGATATGGAGAAACTGCAATACAATTATTTCAACACGCTTGCAGAAGATGCCCGCCCGTTATTATTAAAATATGTAGACGAGAGCAAATTGACCGCTGATGCAAAAAAATACCTGCAACTGGTCAAAACATGGGACCTGGAAGCCGGCCCCGCATCCACAGGACAAACTGTTTATCAATGCTGGTGGGATAGTCTTGAAGTAGCTATCTGGAAAGATGATATTACCCGTATTGATCCGCCCGCACCCTGGCCGGAAGAACAGATCCTGATGGAACTGTTAAAAAGAGATTCAACGGCCATGCCGTTTATTGATAATATCAATACACCACAGGTGGAGACATTGACGGATGATGTTACTACCGCATTGAATAGTGCTGCGGTTAGCCTGGCTGTGAAAGAAGCGGAGGGAAAACTGGAATGGGCAAAATTCAAGAGTCCGACTATTTATCATTTGCTAAAGGAATCCTTACTGCCCTTTGCCCGACGCGGGTTGAATGTAGGAGGGAATGGCAATATTATTAATGCGGTAACACATAGTCACGGACCAAGCTGGAGAATGATTACGCAAATGAGCGCGCAAACAGAAGCATATGGTGTGTATCCCGGTGGACAGAATGGTAATCCGGGTAGCAGGTACTATGATAATTTTATTGATACCTGGGCCAGGGGTGAATATTATACGTTGTGGATGATGAAAAAAACAGAAGCGCAGGATAAACGGATAAGATGGACAATGCAATTCTCAAAAGGCTAATTCAACGGGCTCGCCCTTACAGGAGCAGAGCAAATAAAGCGTTTATATACATCCACTAAAAAAGAGTACATGAAATTTATAGTTGCAATCTTATTAACGGCAGCACTTGCATTTGTAAGCGGTCTTTATTTGCCCTGGTGGGCTATAGCTATCGCCGCTTTTATCGTAGCCTTGCTGGTACAGCAAAAACCGGGGAAAGCATGGTTTGCCGGTTTTTTGGGCGTATTCATTTTATGGGTCGTGCTGGCCTGGATGAAAGATGCGCCGAATGATAGCTTACTCTCCGGTAAAATAGGCGAGCTGTTAGGCATTGGAAACAACCCTGTACTGTTAATGATCATCACGGGCTTTATTGGTGGACTTGTTGCCGCTTTTGGCGCTTTAACCGCAAGTTTTTTAAGAAAAGAAAAAAATAACTGAAAACAGGTATGAGAAAGCAACTGTTGCTGCTGTTAGCAGCATTATACATATTGTTTGATGCGGCAGGTCAGGCTCATATCAGGTTAACAGAGAGTTCCGTGGTTAAAGACACAAGCGGAACGGTGTATCCGGCAAGTGTGTGGAAAGTATTACTATCCAATGGGAATTATACATTGCGCCCGGAAGACCCTAAAAACGAGCAAACAGCTTTCCTGCTGATAAAACTAACGGAAGCGCAGAAAAGAGAAAGAATAGAGAAAGCCCCGAAACCAACGGAAAGTAAATTTTTTACCACGGGTAAAACAATTGCTGGTTTTAAAGCAACAGATATAAAAGGAAATAAATATAACCTGAAAGACCTGGTAGGAAAAGTAGTGGTGATCAATTTCTGGTTTATCAACTGTATGCCCTGCAGACGTGAAATGCCTGAGCTCAATCAATTGGTACAGGACTATAAAGACAGTTCCAATATTGTATTTCTCGGCATTGCGCTTGATGAAAAGGCGGAGCTTAAAGATTTTCTTGAAAAGACCAGTTTTGATTATAATATCATTGATGGAGGAAGATATATAACCAGCAAATATGGACTGACCAGTTATCCAACCCATCTT
>CAZGSG010000163.1:0-12730 GCA_964528095.1 uncultured Terrimonas sp. | reverse complement strand
ACCCCTTAGCTCTGTGTGAAAGCTATTGCTGTGTTAGTGATGCCGAAACAAGAAAAACATTCTTCAATCTCTATTATAGAACTTAAGTTATATTAGCCGAAACAGAATGGCTATTCTAAAATACGCTGCGTGAAATCCCTTACTGTAATTTTAATACGCAAGCCAAAAAAATGCCAGTAAACTAAGAGATAAAGGGGGAAGGAAAGGGGGGATTAATGAGTAGCTACTTCGGCTCCCGGTAAATGAATCTCACCAGCGCGTTCTTGTGCAGATCGGATGAAAGGTATAGCTGGTATCTTTTATCACCGGCATTCACGATCATTAATGCGGTATTGGGAGGAATGGAACCCAGGTTGATACCCACCATGATAACTTCCTGTTCCTTTTTTTGCATATCTATTTTTAAAAAGACGGTCACCGGTTTTACTGTCAGCATCTTGTTGGACACAACAGGTATATTATTTACAAACACAGAAATAGTGTCGCCGTCTATCTGCCCGTTATCATAAAAATCAAGTCTTATCGTGCCCGTATCCACATAAATTTCCCTGACGAGTTCGTTCTTACGTTGGATAAGTTCCGCCGGCATATCAGGTGCGAAGGCCGGTTTTTGTGTTCGTATCAATACAATTGTACCGGAAGGGCAAATCGATTTATTATCCATGGTATGACCTGTCCATGATCCGCGGAGTTGTTCTTCCTTGCCATCTGTATGATACGTAAGCGTATATTTTTTCATACAGGGGGTACAATCAGGGGGGATCTTAAACATCGACACTTTTTGTTCCTCAATGGTCAGTATTTTATCCTTTTCGCCATATAGCCCTACGAATTCTTCTTTTACATAGTTGCTGGTATCTGAATAATAATAGGATGATCCCGAGATCTTGGTACCGGATATCTGTAATTGGAACTCGATATTGTAAACAGGAAAACAACCGCCCGGATCCATCACCAGCCGGCCTTTCCAAAATCCATTGATGTCCTGTGCCGATGCGCAGAACATAAAAAGGAGCATGGGGAGTAAAATATACTTTCGCTGCATGAATAATGAAAATAGCGGAAATTGCTGAAGCAGTTATAAAAATTACAGAAACGGTTAAAACTTATTTTGGTTCATACCTGAATCTTACCAAAGCGTTTTTTTGTTCTGTAGATGTGATCCGTACATCAAACCGTTGATCGCCTGCTTCCACGATCATCAACGAAGTGTTCGGTGGTATGCGGCCGAGATTTTCCGCTACCATTATTAATTCATGATCGGGGTTTTCGCTGTCCATTTTTATTTTAATGATAAGCGGATTGGTGGTAAGAAGCTTATTCGATAAAACAAGTTTCTTGTCCAGGTATACAGAGATCGTATCCCCATCTATTTCTCCATTATCATATAATTTGATAATAACCTCGGGACTGTTTACAGTAAGTGATTTCATGAGCGCATTTTCCCGGGTCTTTAAAACCGAAGGGGTAGGTACCTCAACCGGTTTTGGTTTCACTTCTGTTATCCTGATTTTAGTGGTACTGTCCGTATTCTTTAATATCGGGGGAGTGTTATCTCTTGTGTTATGGACAACCGGGTTTTCTTTTACGGGAGTCTTATTCGGTGTCTTGGTCACCGGGTTTTTAATTACCGGTTTTTGTGTTACCGTAGTCTTGGTAGTCGTTTCTTTTTTTATTAGCGGCGGGTTGGTGACCGGTGTATTCTTTTTCACCACAGGTGGCGTTGTGATGCCTGGCCTGGAAGGTTTATTTCGCAGGAAAGGCTCAATATAAAAATCCGAGGTAGTTACCCTGCGCAGGTATACTTTTCCATAACCACAATCACCCCAGTCATAGGGATTTTTGCCTTCTTTTGTTTCCGGTTTCCCCAGATAGGTACCGTCCAGGAATTCTTCTTTCCCTGATTTTGTATAGCGCAGGTCATAATTCATGATACAGGTACCTCCACCCGTAGGATTGGTTACCTCTACTGTCTTAATCTCTTTGATACGAAAATTCTGGGTATTGTTCAGGTAACTGCCGGTCATCGTGGCCTTGCCATAAAAGCGGATATCGTCCTGCCAGGAATAAGAAACACCGGAAACTGAAACCTGCCCGGTAGACGTCTGTTTTATCTGGAACTCAAGACGGTACTGTGACCCGTCGCTGGAAATAAAGTAGCCGCGCCAGATACCCGTTACTTTTTGGGAAAAGCAAACAGGGGAGAAAAGAATGGCGATAACCAGGAAGACAAAATATCTTTTTACCACTAACCGGTTCATTGGGTATCAAAACTAAGGAATTAGTTCTTATGGTCTGATTGCACTCCGGCAATAGTTTGTTAATTTTGCCACTTAATTTTTTGAGAACAAGCAACGTATGATCAACATTACATTTCCGGACGGAGCAGTCAGGCAGTATGAAAAAGGCATCACTGCCATGGAGATAGCAAAGTCTATTTCTGAGGGGCTGGCAAAAAAAGTATTAGTAGCAAGTGTGAACGGGCAGGTATGGGATGCTTCCAGGTCGATAACGGAAGACGCATCAGTAAAATTTCTGACATGGGCTGACCCGGAAGGCAAAAATACTTTCTGGCATTCTTCCGCGCACCTGATGGCAGAAGCGGTAGAGTCTTTATTTCCCGGGGTAAAATTCTGGGTAGGACCGGCGTTGGACAAACAGTTTTATTATGACATGGACCTTGGTGATAAAAAACTCACCGAAGACGATCTTGCTGCGCTGGAGAAAAAGATGAATGAGTTGGCAAAAAAGAACAGTGTTTTTGAACGCAGAGAGATCTCCAAGCCCGAAGCGATCCAGTATTTCTCAAAAAAAGGCGATGAGTATAAATTGGACCTCTTGCAGAATTTATCAGATGATGGTATTACTTTCTATTCACAGGGGAACTTCACTGATCTCTGCCGTGGTCCGCATATTCCGAATACAGGGTTGATAAAAGCAATTAAACTGACCAATATCGCCGGCGCATACTGGAAGGGCGATGAAAAAAATAAACAGCTCACCCGGCTGTATGGGGTATCATTCCCTTCTCAGAAAGAACTGGATGAGCACCTGGCATTGCTGGAAGAAGCGAAAAAAAGAGATCATCGTAAACTCGGCAGAGAACTCAGCATTTATACCATGGATGATGATGTGGGCCAGGGCCTGATCATGTGGATGCCCAATGGAACAGTGATCATCGAAGAACTGGAGAAGCTGGCCAAGGAAACAGAACAGGAGGCGGGCTATAAGCGGGTGGTTACTCCACATATCGCCAAAGAAAGTATGTACCTCACCAGCGGTCACCTTCCTTATTATGCCGACAGTATGTATCCGCCGATGGAACTGGATGGAGAAAAGTATTATCTCAAATCCATGAACTGTCCGCATCACCATAAGATATATGCCGCGGAGCCAAAAAGCTATCGCGATCTTCCTTACCGGATTGCGGAATATGGAACGGTATACCGGTATGAACAGAGTGGTGAATTGTTTGGACTGATGCGGGTGCGTTGTCTTCACATGAACGATGCACATATTTATTGTACCAAGGAGCAGTTCAATGACGAGTTCAGGGCAGTGAATGATATGTACCTTAAATATTTCAAGATCTTCGGTATCGAAAAATATGTGATGCGGCTGTCGCTGCATTCTCCGGAAAAGTTGGGCATCAAATATGTAAATGAACCTGAGCTTTGGAAGGAAACAGAGATCATGGTGAGGAATGTACTGATCGAGTCGAATATTCCCTTTGTGGAAGTGCAGGATGAAGCTGCATTTTATGGACCCAAAATAGATGTACAGATATTCAGCGCTATTGGCAGGGAGTTTACCCTCGCTACCAACCAGGTAGATTTTTCCCAGGGTCGCAGTTTCAAATTGCAGTACACCGGCCAGGACAATAAACCCGAAGTGCCGCTGATCATTCACCGCGCGCCCCTGGGTACGCACGAACGGTTCATCGGGTTCCTGCTGGAGCAATATGCAGGGAAATTTCCACTATGGCTGGCACCGGTGCAGGTGAAAATACTCCCCATAAGTGACAAATTCCTGGACTATGCGAAAACAGTTTCGCAGAAACTGAAAAAATCAGATATTCGTGTAGAACTTGATGACCGGCAGGAAAAGATCGGCAAAAAGATACGAGATACTGAATTATTGAAAGTACCTTATATGCTGATTATAGGAGAGAAGGAAATGAATGAAGAAAAAGTATCAGTTCGAAGACAGGGCAAAGGTGATATAGGAGCTAAACCCCTGGATGAACTGATCAGTGAATTGAAAAATGAAATTGAGGAGCGCAGGGTAGATAAAGAATAATCCAGGGTTCGATAGTTCAGGGTTTGAAGTTCTTGAGATCGCGATGTAAGAAAACAAAGAACATTTCCTCTGTAAGAACGTTGAACTTAGAACCATTAAACCAGGAGCTTAACTATTTTATTAAGTATTATTAAAAACAAAAATTTTTAACCAAAGTATCTAAATGGCAGTACCACAAAAAGGCGGATTTAACAGACCACCGGGCGGCGGGTTTAAAAAACCAGGCGGCACGGGTGGTGGCGGATTTAACAAGGGTGGCTTCAGGGGCAGGTTTGCTCCGCGTAAGGAAGCAGAACACCGTATTAATCATTTTATCAGGGTACCACAGGTGCGACTGGTAGGTGATAATGTGGAAGTGGGTGTATACAATACGCAGGATGCGCTGCGTATGGCACAGGAACAGGAGTTGGACCTGGTAGAGATATCTCCACAGGCAGATCCTCCTGTATGTAAGATCATTGATTATAACAAATTCCTTTACGATAAAAAGAAAAAGGAAAAGGAGATGAAGGCGAATAGCAAAGTCTCCGAAGTAAAAGAAATACGATTTACTCCCAATACGGACGATCATGATTTTGACTTCAAAGCCAAACATGCAGAAGGCTTTTTGAAAGACGGAAATAAAGTAAAAGCATATGTCCAGTTCAAAGGACGTGCAATACAATTCCAGGAAAGAGGTCAGTTGATCATTCTGAAATTTGCCGAGCGACTGGCAGAAGTAGGGATACTGGAAAGTATGCCGAAAATGGAAGGACGACGCATGCTGGCCATGTTTGCACCCAAGGGAAAAAAGAAAAAAGAAAATTCCTGATAAAAAGAACCCGGTTAACGCCGGGTTTTTTTATACCTGACATCTAAGGATCTAAGATCAGGCTATTGTGCCCGATCCAACATCAACTATCCAACTATCCAACATCCAACATCCAACATCCCGTATCCAACACCCCTTCCTCTTTATCCACCCTTATTCCCATTCAAATAAATAAAACACCATCCTTATTATTCAATCCCCCTTTACCGTATATTGGGAAAATTTTAAATTTCAATACATACACACATGACTCAACTGCTCAAAGTTAGTAGCCTTGTTTTAATCGCGGGTCTTATTGGAGGAACCGCCAATGCACAAAACAGGCCTACTGTAACACAACGACCGGTATTAGCCACTGATTCAACCAAGCCGATGATGCCCGGCGCCCGTCCAAGTGCAGGACCAAAGCCGTACAAAGAGGTGATCACCAACAAGGCTGTAAGTTCCAAAGGAATGTTTGATGTTCATAAAGTAGAAGACAAATACTATTTTGAAATTCCAAACGAATTATTAGGACGTGATATCCTTGTAGTAGCAAGGGTGAGCAAGGCTGCCGCGGGCGTACGTGGCGCTGGTGGTTATGCTGGCGACCAGATCAACCAGAATACGATCCGCTTCGAGAAAGGACCAGCTAACAAGATATTTTTAAGAAGTGTATCCTTTACAGAGATTGGTCGCGACAGTACAGAAGGTATGTATCGCAATCTGCAGAACAGCAGCACGCAGCCAATTGCCGCGGCATTTGACATTAAGGCGTTTTCAAAAGATTCCGCTGGATCTGTAGTTGATATGACTGACTATATCAGCGGTGATAACGATTATTTCTTTTTTAATTCCGGTGTAAAACGTGGAGTAGGTATCGGAGCTCCGCAGGCAGACAAATCGTATATTGTTTCTGCAAGGTCTTTCAAATCGAATATTGAACTGGTAACAGTTAAAACATATTCCCGCAATCCTACCGGTGGTGCCGGCGCAGGTATACCGGGTCTCGGTGGTGGCTCAGGTCAGCCGGTTACGTTTGAATTGAATACTTCATTGGTATTGTTACCCGCAGTGCCTATGCAGCCCCGTTACTTTGATGACAGGGTTGGATATTTCACTACACAAACTATTACTGACTTCGATGCTAACGGTCAGGGTATCGAAAGATACCGTTTCATTGCGCGCTACAGGCTTGAACCCAAAGATGCTGCTGATGCGGAAAAATACAAACGCGGTGAACTGGTAGAACCAAAGAAACAGATCGTTTATTATATCGATCCTACCACTCCTAAAAAATGGATACCCTACCTCATACTCGGTGTAAATGACTGGCAGGCCGCTTTTGAAAAAGCAGGATTTAAAAATGCGATCGTTGCCAAAGTAGCACCTACCTACCAGGAAGACAGCACTTTTAGCCTGGATGATGCCAGCCATAGTGCTATCGTATACAAACCTTCTGATATTGCCAATGCAAGTGGTCCGAATATTCATGATCCCCGCAGTGGAGAGATCATGGAAAGTCATGTAAACTGGTACCACAATGTAATGAGCCTGCTGCGCAACTGGTACATGATCCAGACAGCTGCAGTAGATCCGAAAGCACGTAAAATGGAATTCGATGATGAACTGATGGGGCAACTGATCCGTTTCGTGAGCAGTCATGAGATCGGTCACACACTTGGCTTGCGTCACAATTTCGGTTCTTCTTCTACCACACCGGTAGAAAAACTCAGGGACAAAGCCTGGGTAGAAGCAAACGGGCATACTGCATCCATCATGGACTATGCACGTTTTAACTATGTAGCGCAGCCGGAAGATAATATTACCGAGAAAGGATTATTCCCCCGCATAGGAGAATATGATAAATGGGCGATCGAATGGGGTTATCGCTGGTTCCCTGAAGCGAAATCCGCTGATGCGGAAACGCCGATCCTGAACAAATGGACCATTGATAAATTAAATGCAAATAAAAGATTGTGGTGGGGAGATGGTGAGAGTAACAGGGATGATCCACGCAGCCAGACAGAAGATCTGAGTGATAATGCCATGAAGGCAAGTAACTATGGCATTAAAAACCTGAAGAGGATCATCACCAATCTTCCTGAGTGGACAAAACAACCAAACAGGGATTTTGGCGGACTTGGTGATATCTATAGTGAAGTGACCGGCCAGTTTGGTCGTTATATCGGTCATGTTGCCAACAACGTGGGTGGTATCGAGCGCACTCCTAAACGCATAGAGCAAAGCGGCCCGGTATTCCAGTTTACACCAAAAGCCACACAAAAAGAAGCAATGGCATGGATACAGGCCAATGTTTTTGTAACGCCTACATGGACCATTCAGCAGAATATTACTGATCTGACAGGACAGGTTCCTACAACGATCGTAGGTGCTTTACAGAACAGGGCACTGGCGAGCCTGGTAAGTGAAGGAACAATTTCGAGCCTGCTTCGTTTCGAAACAGAATCGCCAGCCAATGCATATACGGCTACAGAAATGCTGAACGATGTACGTAAAGGCATTTTCACCGAGCTGCCAGCACGCAAAGCTATCGACGCGTACAGAAGGCAGTTACAAAAATCACTGGTTGAGCGTTTGATCGGCCTGGTAAATCCGCCACCGCCACAAACAATCAGTTTTGGTGGTACCACACTTACACTGAACAGTGGTTTCAGCAAAACAAGTGATGGCATTTCATTGATCAAAGCACAGCTTCGCACATTAGCGACAGAGATAAGGGCTGCTGCGGCTGTTTATCCGGATGCTGCATCCAAAAACCATTTATTGGATCTGCAGGACAGGATCAAACAGGCTTTAGAGCCTAAATAAGAATTTGACAAGTCCGGGGTGCGGGGTTCCTTCGTTGGAATCCAGCACCCCGGACTTTTTTTATTTATTGAGGGTAATGAGTTGAAAATCAAAGCTCATTTACATTTTGTTGGCATCTGTCTCCGCCGTATCTTTGCCGCCCGAAATAAAGTTCTTTTGATCGGACTATTTCCTGAAGAGGCTCCATAAGCATCCCCCTGTGGGGAACGCCTCAAGGGTAACAATTTAATACTGGGTAAAATGCCTAAAGTAAAGACAAACTCCAGTGCCAAAAAACGCTTCAAAGTTACAGGCACCGGAAAGATCATGCACCAAAAGAGTTTCAAGCGTCACATCCTGACGAAAAAATCAAAAAAGCGTAAACGTAACATGAGAAAAGACGGAACAGTTGCCGATTCTCATTTACATTTTGTAAAACGCCTGTTACGCCTGAAGTAAGCCTGTATGCAGTAGTCACTAATTGCCTGCTGCCGCTCAAGCTTGATTCCGAATTTACTTTTAACTCTTAAAAAAATCAGACATGCCTCGTTCAAAAAATGCAGTAGCCTCCAAGGCCCGCCGCAAAAAAATATTAAAACAAGCCAAAGGTTTCTATGGTAAACGTAAGAATGTACTTACCGTTGCCAAGAACGTAGTTGAAAAAGGGATGACCTACATGTTTGTAGGCCGCAAGCTCAAGAAAAGAGAATACCGCCAGTTGTGGATCGCCCGTATCAATGCGGCTGTTCGCGCAGAAGGATTGACTTATTCCCAGTTTATGGATAAACTCAGCAAGAAAGGGATCGAACTGGATCGTAAGGTCCTGGCAGACCTGGCCATGAACAACCCTGAAACATTCAAAAACCTGGTTGATTCAGTGAAATAATCACCGATAATTTTATAAAAGCGGCGCCCCAAACAGAGGTGCCGCTTTTTTTTGGCCAAAAAATTTTTCAATCGTATACATTTGTAGCCGTAAAATTATTGTTGACTTTACAATTCACTTAATTCATACATGAACAATTCTTACCTCGACCTAGTACAACAGACTTTTAATTTCCCGCAGGAAGGAATAGAAGTAAAAGACAACTACCTGCAATTTAATAACCTGGACATAAAAGCGCTGATCGACAAGTACGGAACCCCATTGAAGCTGACCTACCTTCCCAAGATCGGTATGCAGATCAAAAAGGCAAAGGGAATGTTTGCCGCAGCCTTTAAAAAACACAAATACGAGGGGAAATATTTTTATTGTTATTGTACCAAAAGCTCTCATTTCTCCTTTGTGGTGGAAGAGACCCTTAAGCACGAGGTTCATCTTGAAACCTCCTATGCATACGATATAGAGATCATCAAAAAACTCTATGAGAAAAAGAAAATCACCAAGGATATCAATATTGTATGTAACGGCTATAAACAAAAAGGGTATACCCGTCGTATTGCCAACCTGCTTAATTCGGGTTTTCAGAATGTGATCCCCGTACTCGACAATAAGGAAGAACTGAAAGAGTATGCCAAATCAGTCAAAGTGCCTTTTAAATTAGGCATCCGGGTCGCTGCCGAGGAAGAACCCACATTTCCTTTCTATACCTCCCGCCTGGGCATTCGTGCAAAGGATATCCTGGAGTTTTATGTGGATCGTATAGAAGGGTATGAGAGCAAGTTCCAGCTGAAAATGCTGCATATATTTCTGAACAAAGGCATTAAGGATGATATCTATTACTGGAGTGAGCTGAACAAGATCATTAACCTTTATTGCCAGTTGAAGAAGATCTGTCCAGAACTTGATTCTATCAATATCGGTGGCGGTTTCCCGATCAAACACTCATTGGGATTCGAATACGACTACCAGTTTATGATCAATGAGATCGTGCGGAATATAAAAGTTGCCTGCAAAAGGGCCAAAGTACCGATGCCGAATATCTATACTGAGTTTGGCAGTTATACAGTGGGAGAGAGCATGGCGCATATCTATAGCGTAATAGGAGAGAAAGTGCAGAATGACCGCGAAACATGGTACATGATCGACTCTTCCTTCATCACTACATTACCTGATACCTGGGGCATCGGGGAAAAATTCCTGATGCTGCCTATTAATAAATGGGACCAGGAATACCACCGCGTCGTATTGGGAGGTATTACCTGTGATAGCCATGATTATTATGACTCAGAAGAACATATCAATGAAGTGTTCCTGCCCAAGATCGCTAATGGAGAACCTTTGTATGTCGGATTTTTTCATACTGGCGCTTACCAGGACCAGATCAGCGGCTACGGAGGTATTAAACATTGTATGATCCCTTCTCCCAAACACGTCATAGTCGGATATGATAAAAACGGAAAACTCATCGACTGGTTGTATGCCAGGGAACAGACTGCTCAAAGCATGCTGAAAATACTTGGTTATGTAAAATAGAAGATAAAAAACTAAAGGCACCTTACGGTGCCTTTTTAGTATTCAGCATAGGTCCTAAAAAACAAATTAGTCAGTATTACGGGAGCCGGATGTATCGTTGCCAATTATAACCCTGGCAAAGACATTAACCTGGCCAACCTCCTTCATCCGGCCCCGCAGATACCTTTTTCTGTAACCACCCAGAAATATTTCAACACAATTCCAAAAGCTATTGTTATTGTCTTCCGGAACAATATTATCGAAACTACTGGTTGGTTTTTTTGACAATTATCATCAAATAGAGATTGAGATATTTAGCGGGTCATTATAAAAAATCAATGCGCTGCGATTTTCAAACCTTACAATTTTTATCGATGCCTCCGCCCATTATATCTCCAGTCCCGGTATTGGCCATGCTGGTAATTTCTTTTATTGATATATCTTCTGTCAAGATAATAACGCTGATCATAACCACGCCAGTAAATATAACCATTTGGAAGCCGGTAATAATATCGTCCATCAGGGCTGCGATGTACTACATAGGCTGGTGAAGGATTGATAATAAGTGAAAAGTTTGCCTGCGGGCCAGGAGAATACGGCCGGGAATACTGCCTGCCCGAACTGCAACTGGTAATTATGGCCGCTACCGCCACTAATACTGCCGCTTGTACAATTCTTGTTCTTTTCATATAGAATGATTTTATTTTGAGACGTCAATTTTTTTATCAAAAGACCTTAAACTTTGTTAACATGAAATTCGTTTTCATACTCTTAACAATCCTCTTTGGATCTCTTAACGGATCGGCACAGACGGCGGAAGATTCCGTAAAGACAGTTATCAATACTATGTTCTCCGGGATGAAAAACGGTGATGCCAGCCTTTTTAAAAGTGTATTCTCCGACAGCGCGATACTGCAAACGATCTCGCGCAACAAGGAAGGCAAAATGATTGTACGGTCTGATGATATCAGCGAGTTCGCGGGATTTGTTGGAACATTAAAAAAAGACTCTGCAGATGAGCGGATACAATTCGAAACAGTTAAAATTGATGGCCCCCTGGCTATTGTGTGGACGCCCTATAATTTTTATCACAATGGCAAATTCAGTCATTGCGGGGTCAACTCATTTCAGTTAGTAAAATTTGATGGCGTGTGGAAGATCCAGTATTTAATTGACACGAGAAGAAGAACAGGTTGTTTGTTTTAATGGAGTAAAATTTTAACCGGCCCTGGGTAAAGTACTGGTGAATGGATCTTCCTGATCTTTTTTTAATAAGCTTGCCTGCTTATTAAAGTCTGGGCATATTGATTGATCATCCGTGTCAACTATTAAGTCCGGAACCTTTCCCTGAGATAATTCATGTATAGCCGATCGAAATAAGAAATTTACTTTTTAGGAGACGAAGACATCCGGTATTTTTTGTTCACTTTGGTACTGTTGAAATAATCATTCAGTTCCTTGGCAGACATATTAGTGGTCTCTATAGGTACCTCGATCATTTGAACCCTTACCTGGTTTAACTCCTCCCGTAACTTATTCGTTTTTTTAACTACGTCCGGATCCCTGTCGCCAATAAGCACATTATCCGCTTTCATGTAAGTGAGTCTTTTTATAGCGGCGCGGATAACTGCTGCCTGGTTTTGCTCAACTGATTTGGCAGGAGAGGTAGCTTCTTTGATCGGGGTGAGCGCAACGCCGACACTTGGTAATACCTTACCGGTATTTTGGGATGACTTGTTGGAAGAGGTATTCAATATGGTGCCAGTCAACGCAGTACTCGCAGCGGTAAGATCAAAACCAGTACGTGCACCCTTGGTTTTTTTGACTTTCCTGTCTAACTGGTAAAAGGCAAGTTGCAACTGGGAAATATAATTCTGTACGGTACTGTCCACCAGGTGATGTTCCTGTGTAGCACGGGGGTAATTCAATGCATCGCGTACTATCAGCTTTATTGAAGCCGTATCACGCACCCTGAGCCTGGTGGAGCCGATAAATGTGAGTATAACGGTCTTTTGTTTTCCTTCATCCGTATCCGATACAAAATCATAAGGGATCAGCCAGGAGAAATTATCGTCGCAATGCTTAACGAGTTTGTAGTTACTGATGGAAACACTGCTTGAAAAAAGAATATCCTCGATTGGGAAATTGCCGCTTTCACATAATACATCGAATGATACGTTCTGCCCCTCATCTACTACCAGTACAGATGGGATCGTGAATCTCACCTGGGGTCTAACCACATCGGTATTATAAAACACAATTGTAAAACTGGTATCTACGAGTTCGGAAGGATTGGAGAGGTTTTGTACGCCAAGCTTTACTGAATATTCATTGTCATATTTCAGCTTGCCCGATAAAAAATAGGACTTATCTGCTTTAAAACTCAGCAGGCCATTATCCTTATTTATCTTAATACCTACGGGGGAGTTTCCGAG
>CAZGSG010000162.1:0-12801 GCA_964528095.1 uncultured Terrimonas sp. | reverse complement strand
AAAATTGTTTCACTCCAAACCATACATTTTACATGGTCGTCAGAAAACTGAGGATTGATCGTAAACCCAAGTTGTGTATAAAAGCGCATTGATTTTTCAACGTCTCTCACCGCTAAATTGATAAATACCTGTTTCATTTTTTAATTTATTAGTAATTAATGATGCAAAGATGAAAAGGTCAAAATGAAAAACCCTTTACAAATGTTGAGAAAGCAAAAATTTACTTGCTGTACCCGAAAATGCGGCTCAATTGAGTGGGTGTAATGCCGAGATAGGATGCAATGTGGTGTTTTTTCAGTCTCTTTACAAGGTCGGGGTATTTCCGTAAAAACTCAGCATAGCGGATTTTTGCCGAGTCGCTCCGTAGCGAAACTTCATAAGGCTCTTTATCAACAACCCAATGCTGCTCCAAGTAGCGAATATAAAACTCCGAAATATCACGATAAGTTGAAACCAGCTTTTTAAACTCGATAAAATTATACTCAAGAACAGTTGTTTCCTCAAGAGCTACTATGTCAAATAAACTCGCTGACTGTGTCAATGTCGCAGGGATCGAGCCTGCAATTCTACCTTCGGGAAAAAAGTACTTTATTATTGTTTCGCCATTGTCGTTAATGTAGTATTGCGAAAAAAGCCCTTTTGTTACGAATGCGACCTTTTTAGGGATTTTCCCTATACTGATAAAGCTCTCCCCTTTTTGATATGTTTTCTCTTTAAGCAAACTCCGCCAGCTATCTTCACTTTCTTTTGAAAGATCAGCGTATGTTTTTATTTTTTTAAAGAATTGCTCTGTTGTCATTTTATTATGGCGGGTGGTATGCCTGCAACTAACTCATAAATATACGCAACTCCGGGTATAAACCATTGCTGAAAA
The DNA here is from genome assembly GCA_964528095.1 of uncultured Terrimonas sp. GTDB lineage: Bacteria > Bacteroidota > Bacteroidia > Chitinophagales > Chitinophagaceae > CAZGSG01. Next base: position 11,927 of record CAZGSG010000162.1, on the reverse strand, counting down.
TCAACATACTTTTTAGGAAAGTTCTCAAAGACAGCGTATACCACCTGAGGGCTGTATTGAACTGATCTTTATTCTTGGCGACGATATAAAGCAGGTTATACCTGAAGGTAAAATGCTCATCCAACCCCGTTCATTCGTACCTGTACAAATCACTGAACCCTTTGATGTGGAACCGGCCGGATATGTACATTCCTTTGCAGTTCGTTTTATCCCTCCTACCTGTGCATATAGCTAAGTTCTTCCTTAGCTCATATCTCTGTTAGCTACTTTGAAATCTCTATAGAAAAATAAAGCAGCTAAAAATTTATTCCGGGAAACCATTGGTAAGATGGCCGTTAAATAAACAAGTACTTTAAGATAAACCCCTTGCTCGGCCTTCAGGCTCCTAAATTATATTGCCAGAAGTTTGTTGTCAAAGGGCTATTTTATCAAACACAGTAAAAAAACTATTCACTCCTCAATGATCTCACCGGGTTCCTCAACGCCGCTTTCACAGACTGAGCACTAATAGTAAGCAGCGTAATCACCAATATTGATACTACAGTGAGCACGAATATACTCGCTGGAATGGATGTCCGGTAAGCAAAACCATTCAGCCATTTGTTCATTACCCACCACACCAGGGGCAAAGCCACCACCGCCGCAATAATGATCAGTTGTAAAAATCCCCTGGAAAGCATATACACAACACTTGCTACAGAAGCACCAATTACTTTTCTGATACCAATTTCTTTTTGTCGTTTTTGTGCGGTAAAAGCAGCCAGGCCAAACAATCCCAGGCATGAAATAACGATGGCCAGGCCTGCAAAATATTTTGAAAGCACCGCTACACGTTTCTCAGACTGGTATACGGCCTGGTATTCTTCATCCATAAAACGGTAATCGAAAGCCATGCCTTTATTAAACGCTTCGAACTTATCCTGTACCTGGGCGATGGTTTGCGCTTCTGTACCTGGTTTTATTTTGACGATCACATTCGGCATTACCGGGAACACCTGGAAAAAGCAAGGTTTCACTTTTTCGTATAAAGATTCGAAGTTGAAGTCTTCGGCTACGCCAACGATCACACGTTGCTGGTCCCAAAACGTTACTGTTTTGCCAACCGGATCCTTTATCCCCATTGCCTTGATAGCAGATTCATTGAAAACAATTTCATTTGAAGCTTGAAATAGTTTTTCGTGATTGGCAGTAATACTGCGTCCTTCTTTCATCTTTATGCCAACTGTTTCTATAAAATCAGCTCCTACTTCAAGGTTTATAAAGTCGATTTTTTTGCCAGGATCTTTTCCCGGCCACTGAAAACCGCCGATGCTGCCATGGCTGCCGGTAAGATTGTGATAGTAGCTGGATGCATTGCTAACTCCCGGGATATTCTTCAATTCTTTGATAAAAGTGGCTGCAGACGCGAACTGTATAGAATCAGCTCCTATCTGCAATTCAAAATGGATAATATTGTCGCGTTTATACCCAAGATTTTTTGACTGGATAAAACTAACCTGGCGATAAATGATCAATACCGTGGCTATCGCGAAAATTGAGAGCGTGAATTGAAATACAACAAGGCCTTTGCGGGTCCATAACTCAGCGACAGATGTTTTTAATCGTCCTTTAAGAACAGCAACCGGCCGGAATTTTGAAAGATAAAATGCGGGGTAGCTTCCAGCAATCAGCCCGGTGATTAGTGTTATCGCTATTGCGGCAAGGATGACCGGGAAATTCAGATCAAGGGAAAGTGACTTGCCTGTGATATTGTTGAATGCCGGCATCAATAAGGCTATTAATACAATAGCAATCCCTAACGCGAAAAAACTTGCCAGGATCGATTCCCCAAGATATTGTACGATCAATCTTCCGCGGGATGCGCCCATTGCTTTCTGAATACCCACCTCTTTCATCCTGCGCGCAGCCCTCGCTGTTGAAAGATTCATAAAATTAATACAGGCAATTACAAGGATAAAAATCGCGATCAACCCGAACAGTTTTATGTAAGCAATTCTTCCTCCCGACTGCACGCCATCCGTATACTGGCCATATAAATATTTATCGGAAAATTTACGTACAAACAAACTGCTGCCGGCCTCCTTGCTTTTTGTTCTTAAATAACCTTTCAATTTCGAATTCAGGGGTTGGATAGCTGTGCCCTTTTTCAATACAAGATATGTACTCGGGTCACTGTTGGTCCATGACAACATGCCCTCCCGTTTATCTACAAACAACGCGAAATTGAAGAGTACATCAAATCGCTCCGAGGCATGAACAGGGTTCTTTTTAAATAATGCTACAACCCGGTAGGTCCCGGTAAATTCATCCTGGTTCCATTTTATAGTTTTGCCTACAGGGTTTTCGTTTTTAAATAGGGTTTTAGCCAGTTCATCAGAAATAGCAATGGATTCTTTATCGGCAAACAGGTCATTCTTATTTCCTTCAATGATAGGGCAGGTAAAAACATCAAAATAACTCTTACTAACAAACTGGCCAGCCACTTTTAATTTTGATTCGCCGTTTGACAAAACACCCTTTGAACCAAACCATGAAGCAGGGAGAACAGTAGTTGCATATTCCACTTCAGGTAGTTCTTTCGCGAGAGCATCTGCAAGAAGTCCGGCGGTGTGTTCAATTGTTTCCACGCCATTTTCATGTGGTATATTTTGCATCACCTGGTAAAGCCTGTCGTCTTTGAGATTGTATTTGTCCATCCGCCGCTCATCAACGATCCATAAATAGATCATTAATGCGCAGGCAAGGCCAGAAGCAAGGCCAAACAGATTGAGAATGGTGAACTGGCGATCTTTAACAAGACTGCGCCAGGCCATTTTAAGATGACTGAAGGGCATGAGTTTGAGTTAAGGTGTACCCAGCATTGTCAAGCCTTATGCCAATGACGTAAATTATTGAACGCTGGCGAATTGTGATTTTTGAAAAATATGGAACTGCCCAGTTCCGGACAGTCTGGTGTACAATTGCGGGCAGAAAACTGGTAGCACCCATTGGCAAGTCACCTGCTCTACGAGACATTATCTCTTTTCTTATACGGCGAATGCTATACTTTAAGTTTATGAAGACGAAGACCTGGTTTTTAAATGGCACGGGAATCAAACACCTCAATGCGGCTTCCGCATTTGTTCGATGGCGGTCCATCCTTCCGGCGTGATGCCCATGATCTCGGTGGCAACGCCCAGGGTTTGATAGGTATCGAAAAAAGCCATTCTTGCAATTGGATGGTCCACTTCGCTGATGACCGTATAACCCTGTTCGCGCAGATCACTGGTGACCCGGATGAAATCGCTAACAGGCAACCGGAACGCATTGTGCTGTATGCCACCTGCAGGATACCGGGCAAGGTAGTCGTGAAACATGCTTTGGCCGGTAAGAGGCTGCACCAGTTCTATGAAGATACCGCCATTATAGGTTTGGGTGGTCAGCCATTCGCCAGCCACTACCTTGTCAAAATAGGTCATGCCCAGGTCCTGTGCCCGCATATGTTGTGGTTCGGGAAAGCCAGCAATACCGAGCGTATTCGCAAGAAATCTTACAGCAGCGCGTATGTCCGGAACCACCCAACCTATTTGCGCGAGTTCGAGTTTGGCGATGCTGTTGCTGGTACTACTCATGTTTGTTCATAATTAAGTTGGTGATTGAATAACGTTAAAACAGACGAACCGCTCAAGCCGGGCAGTTTGTGACCAGTGCATATAAAACGACATCCACCATCAACTATCCACTATCCATTATCCACATCCACATCCACTATCCATTATCCACTATCCATTATCCACTATCCAAATCAACCGGCTGGCAATGTAAAGTAAAAAATACTACCCTTTCCGAAAGAACTTTCTGCCCAGATCTTTCCGTTATGCAGTTTCACAATTTCAGCACACAGGTACAAGCCAATTCCAAAGCCCGCGATATTTTTTGTTTCCATAGCACGTACCCGGTAAAACTGCTCAAATAGCCGCGGCAAGTCCTCCTCATTGATACCAATCCCTTTATCCTGTACGCTTATCTTTATGTAGCCGGTCAAACGGGTACAGTCCACATGAATAGTTGAATTGGCAGAAGAATACTTGACAGCATTACTGATCAGGTTTTGGATAACCTGCCCGATCTTATCGTAGTCTGCCATTACCCAGGTTTCGCTAAACGGTGAAAATATCACCGGGTGAGTATTAATGGTGGCTTTTGATTCTTCTTCGATTTCTTTCATCAACGATACCATGTCAAACCGCTGCTGATCAATCTGGATCTTGCCCGATTGCAGGCGGGATATATTGAGAAAGCTATTGATCATGCCCGTCATTTTTCTCAGTTGTTTTTCTGTTCGCTCCAGCATTGCGACGGTAAATTCATCCTTGTTGTCAATAGCTTTTGTTTTTGATAGCTGGATATAAGCAAGGGTCGAGGTCAATGGAGTTTTGAGTTCATGGCTCACCATGCTGATGAAATCATTTTTACGCTGCTCATCCTCTTTCAATTCGGTAATGTCGACTGCAGCGCCGATATAACCAGCAAAAGAACCGTTATTGTAGCGACGGACCGAGCCATCAACCAACAACCAACGATACCCCTCTTTAGCCTGCACCCGGAAACTATCATGAAGTGGTCTTAATGCCATCATTGCTTCCCGAAAGTTTTCCAGGTGCTTTTCCCGGTCTTCGGGATGCAGCAGGTCGGCCCAGTTATAGTTGTTCAATTCCTGTGCGGATTTACCGGTGAGTTTGCTCCAGGCCTGGTTAAAGTAGATCGCATTGCCTGTTTCATCCGTCATGGCGATATAAATATTTGTACTCTCTGCCATATTACGAAAACGTGCCTCGCTTTCCGCAAGGGTGATCTCCGCCAGCTTGATATCAGTAATGTCTCGTGTCGTACCAGCAACAGCTTCTACCTCGCCTTCGTGGTTTAAGACGGGTATGAAAATATAGTCATAAATGCGTTTGCCAAATTTAGCATGCGGGAAAGCTACCTCACCACGCACCGGCATTTTGGTAGCTACAACCTGATCGATTTCTCTTTCGTGCATTTCCGCATGCCAGGGCTCATAACCATTTTCGAGAAGGCCCCTGCCAACGGCGTTTTCCCAGGTCTTATTCCACATCATCAGCAGGGCTTCATTGGCATAAATAAACCGGTAGTTTAAATCAAACACGTATATTAAATCAGGAGTACTCGATGTTACGGCCTCGTATAAACGTTTTTGTTGCTCAGCAAGCTCTTTCGCTTTCCTCAATGCTTCCTCGTTTCGCTTCCGCGAACTCACATCATTGGCCGCGCCGAACCATTCGATGATTTCACCATCATCATTCAGAATTGGTACAGCACGCGAAAAGGTCCAGCCCATGGTGCCATCAGCCCGTTGCACGCGATGATCCAATTGAAACATGCTTTTAGTACTGATGGCGCGCTGAATGACCGTCCAAACGACTTCCCGGTCATCGGCATAAATATACTTTTCCATCCAGTCGCTGATAGGCGCGCCCGTGTCCGATAAAAATCCGCCGCCCTGTAGCTGCCGCATTACGCTCCAGTCCGGGCTCATCCGGTATACTACGTCTGAAGTGGCTGTGACCAGTGCGCGGTATCGTTCCTCGCTTTCGGTAAGTTGAAGGTCCATGTTGTCTGCTTTCTTGTAATGCTATTTTTTTGCAGCAATACAAATTAATATAATACGACAAAAATGGCAAGAAAAAATACGTAAACCATAGTCTCAATTATAACCATACAGCGATTATTAGTATAGAGGAAATACAGCTAATTGATTTACCCTGCCACACTGCTTTTTAACACGGTAACACGGAGAAATTGCTGGTATTGGCCTGAAGATATTTTTAAACATGGAATCACAGAGGGTTTAAAACAGATCGGACATTTCTTATTGATCTGTGCCTCCTTATTCCGGGCTTGAATTTTTGAACAAGATCAGGAATAAAGTCCCGCACAAACAAAAAAAATGATCAGCTGTATCAGCCGTCATGCGCCTACGCTGAAGCTTTGGCGCAAGCGTAAGCTTCAGCGAAGGCGGCCTCCATGTTAAACAAACTTTAGCGAAACAACCACTTAAAAGGTAAATACCGCGGGCAAATATCAACAACCTTATAAAAACAAGACTATGTTCAGCCGGGAATATTTATTGAATAAGCTTCTTGTAAAAGTCGAGTTTCAACTATTTTCATTATTTTAAAAGTATCAACCAGTTGTTTTAACCTATGCATGAGCAATTACCCTTCATGTTGGCCTTAGTAGCAGCCATCGTGCTGATCGAGATGCTGGCCGGCAAATTACGTATCGCCTATCCTGTGCTCCTGGTAGTGGCGGGCTTACTGATCAGTTTTGTTCCGGGCCTGCCCAAAGTGCAGGCAGATCCTGATATGATCTTTTTTATTTTTTTACCACCGCTTCTCTTTGAAGCAGCATGGAGTATTTCTTTTAAGGAAATGAAAAAATGGTGGCGGATCATTGGCAGTTTCGCTTTTTTAGTCGTGTTTTTTTCTGCCCTTTCTGTAGCCCTTTTAGCGAATTATTTTATACCTGGTTTTACGCTGGCCCTGGGCTTTCTACTGGGTGGCATCGTATCACCGCCTGATGCGGTGAGCACCGGCGCTATTATGAAATTTGTAAAGGTCCCCAAATCAACTTCGGCCATACTGGAAGGGGAAAGCCTGCTCAATGACGCATCCTCGCTGATCATTTTCAAATTTGCGCTCGTCGCTGTCGGCACTGGACAATTTATTTTCCAGGATGCGCTGGTCAATTTTTCATGGATGGTAGTTGGCGGCATTGCCATCGGATTAATATTCGGATGGATATTTATGCAGGCGCACAAAATTCTGCCGACCAATGCCTCTTCCGATATCGCGCTTACCCTTATCGAACCTTATTTTTTGTATTGGATTGCCGAACACCTGAACAGTTCCGGAGTACTGGCCGTAGTATCGGGAGGCCTGTTTTTGGCCAACAGAAGGCTTAGTTTTTTATCAAGCGCAAGTCGTATAAGCGGGTACAGTTTCTGGGAGGCATTCATCTTTATTTTAAATGGCATCGTGTTTATGCTGATTGGCCTGGAACTACCCGAGGTGGTAGCTGGACTCCGGACCGATGGGATACCGCTGCGCACCGCTATTACCTATGGAATACTGGTAACCGCTGTATTAATAGCGGCAAGGATCATCAGCTCCTACGCAGCGCTGCTCGCAACCCTGATCTTCAGACCCAGTGTGGCACCCAACAGAAATAACCGGCGCAGGATGTGGCGTATGCCGCTGCTTTTAGGCTGGACGGGCATGCGGGGCGTGGTATCGCTGGCGGCGGCTTTGGCTATTCCAATAGTATTGAAAGACACCGGTGTCCCCTTTCCCCACCGCAACCTCATCCTGTTTATTACATTTATGGTCATCCTGCTTACGCTGCTGATACAGGGGCTCACACTTCCCTATCTTATCAAGCGGTCAAAACTTTTTGATTATAGCGAGGATCTCAGTGAAGAAGAAGCAAAACTAAGAGTACGAAATGACCTGGCGGTTCATACCCTGAAATTATTAAAAGCAAAACACCAGCAGGGTCAATTTAAGGACCCTCACCTGCAACGTATGATCGAACAGTGGGAACATAAGATAAGCCAGCCGGAAATTTTAAAGATGAGCGAAGAAAACAAACGCAACTACCTGGAGCTATTGGAAAATCAACGAAAATTCTTAACCGAACTGAATAAAGATCCCGCCCTGGATGAAGAGATCATCCGTTGGCAAACTCATCAGATCGACCTGGAAGAAGAACGGGTAAAACTGTTTTGATGCGGCCGCTGGCGTTCGTTTAGGCCGGTTTCTACGCCAAAATAAGGGATTGGATAAAACAAGTATTGAATTGCGTACTGTATGCCCACGGCATTTTCACTAAAGTTTGTTTTAACACGGAGGCACGGGTGGTCAGTGTTTGTATTTATGCAGCGCTATATTTCTGCATTCGTTTATCATTGAGGCTCGGAATAAGGAGGCACGGATCAATAGGGCATGCCCTATCCAATTTTGAGATCTTCGTAGCTCCTATGTTTAAAAATTTTTTTAAATAGACAAGACATTTCTTATTGATCCGTGCCTCCCTATTCTAAATTTGAATCTAAAACGAAACCAGGAATACAGTTCTGCATAAATACAAACACTGACCACCCGTGCCTCCGTGTTAAAACAAATTTTAGCGAATCTCCCAAGTTTTACTCCTTTAGTGTTACCTCCCCTTTATAAAATCTGTGGCCATGGCTTAAAAATCACACATATGAGCTATTTGCATCCACTTTCACCAGGCCTAGTTTTGAGCCAGCCATAACACAAGATCCGCGGCTATGCTCAACTTATTTTTTAACCATCCTGGACACAGGTACTAACGAGAAAACATGAAAAAAAATCTTACCTCCCTGGTAATTATTCTGCTCAGCATCTTCTTTATTGCATGTAATAACAAAACAGAGTCAGCTTCATCCATCGCTCAAAAATGGTGCGAACTAAATGGCATAGCACACAAAGCCGCTGAAGGACCTGAAAAAGAAGCAGCCAAAGAAAAGTTGAAAAGTTATGAAAAAGAGATTGAAGCCAATCACAAGGACGACAAAACCTTTATGAGTGAGGTCCAAAAAGAAGTAGAAAAATGTGAAGATGCATCTGAAGGACGTTAGCACAATAGTGAGACCGGAACTTCATCCGGGCTATGTGCAGCGATTCACTATGACGTAGTTGACAACACCATCCTTCCTCCTCCCATTTCAATACGTGGTATATTGATTAATTCAGGGGCATTGCGGACCTGCAAACAACTATTACTTGAGTCCAGGTACAGGTAATTTGTTGCCTGTAGGTCCGCCCTGCCCTTCCAACTATACGTTTATCATAACATCTGAGCAAGTTGTATGTTGTTGCCACAGGTGTCGTCAAGCACTGTGATCATCACCGGGCCCATCGTTTTGGGCTCCAGGCTAAATTCAACACCGAGCTTTTTTAATCGTTCATATTCAGCTACTACATCATTCACCATAAACATGGTCAATGGTATACCCGCATCTTTCAGGGCTTTTTGATAAACCCTTGCTGGCTCAAAAGCCATTGGCTCCAACACCAATTCAACGCCGTTCAGCTCTTCCGGTGAAACTACCGTTAACCATTTATGCTCACCCAGCGGAACTTCGGTTTTTTTAACAAAACCCAGTTTTTCCGTGTAGAATTTTAACGCCTTGTCCTGGTCATCTACCAGTAAACTTGTTACCTGTATCCTTATCATTGTTGAAATAGTTTAGTGTTGGTACAAAGCTCTTCTTTTGAATTGGAGTCAACTTATTCCCGATTGCTTTTATACAAACCCTGGTATGCCTTTGGTGAAAATCCTGTTCCCTTTTTGAATGCTGTTGAAAAACTGGGCAAACTATCATACCCAACTTCAAAACAAACCTGTGTTGCCGGAATTCCTTTTTTAATCAGTTCTTTGGCTTTATTAATGCGTAAGTCTTTTAGATACTGCCGGGGCGTGGTGCCGTAAACCTGTTGAAAAACCCGTATATAATGAAACCGCGACATGCAGGCGGCTGAGGCAATTTTATCCAATTCTATCTTTTCAGCATAGAACTTTTCCATAAAGGCCTTTGACTGCCGGATCTGAATATACAGGTATTCAGGCAAACCAAATTCACTGGCAATTCGATCCACTTCCAATTCGTAGTAAGTCTTTTGCTTTGCAGTATTACCCATTTTAATACCTGTTACCATTCAGTTGTTTATATATCATGTAACTACAATTTCTTTATAACTTCAAAAACCAGGGCTTATAGGTGTTACCAGACAGCCGCGTCGGGCGAATAAGCCCGCCCCGATCCAGGGTCAAATTACCCATAAAATTGCTATAATTTTAGCAGAACCAATATGCAATAACATGGAAAATTTAAACCAGCAATTGCTGCATGCAGCGGTGGAAGGAAATCTTGCCGCGGTAGAACAATTGGTTTCGCAAGGGGCTGACATTAATTACAATGATCCGTGGGGAAATTGTGCAGTGTTTTCTGCCGCCTGGGAAGGAAATATTAAAGCGCTTGACCTGTATCATAAATTAGGCGCTTCCCTGGAACTGGAAGATAATAATCCTCTTTGCAATGCCGCTTATAATGGTCAATCGGGATCGGTGAAATGGCTATTGCAAAAAGGAGCCAATCCAAATTTTAGTTTTAAGAAAACAGGAGAGAATGCCTTGCATTATACAGTTTGCAAAACCAGTGAAATGGAGCAAAGAACAGAGATTGTCAGTTTATTGATAGAAGCAGGCACGGATGTAAACAAAAAGACAACAAAAGGCGAAACAACACTTTGTTTCATGAGAGATGCTTTTTTAAAAGCCGAAACGCCACTTCATCGTGCGGCTGCTTATGGAAGTGAACGCATTGTTCAATTATTATTAGATGCCGGAGCCAACCCATCAACAAAGGACGCCAATGGAGATACTCCCATTTCCTGGGGCAGTTGGTTTTTAAGAGATGCAGGTGTACTGCGATTGTTACTGTATGGTGATGTGCCCGGCATCGGGTAAAGCAGTTAACCACCATCAACTGCTCTCAGCGGGGTCTTTATTATTCACGTTGAGTATAGCTCATTTTATAATGCAGATCGGTTTCCTCAAAAACCTCGAAGCCTAATCTATCATAAAAACTCTTCGCTCTCTCGTTAACCCGGAGAACCTGTAGTTCAATATCTTTTTTCTGTTGTATGGCCCTTTCTATTAGATCCATCAGCACTCTTGTACCTATTCCCTTTCCCTGGAAACCTGTATCAATTAAAATATTTTCAATGAAAATAATGCGATCGGTTTCATTGGTAGAAATAAAACCCGCATTATTATTATTATCTATAATGATGTTGATCTTATCCGGATTAAATTGTTTTCGGTGATAGTCAAGCTGGAATGCATCGTCCCAGACCCAAATCTTATCTATTAAATCCTTTGTGGAGTTTTTCTTTATTGTATAGGTCAAATCAAAGTCGTTCCAGGTGGCTTGCCTGTAATCAATCATATGATCAGTCTTTTATTAAATGTGCAATTTAAGTTACTATCAAAACCCGGTATCTCAATTGTATTTTTCTCCCTGCGGTTTTATACAGACAGATAGTAAAACAAGACCCTGTTCAATCCGGTGATCTAAAAAAAGGCACTGGATGGTCCAGTGCCTTTACCTGTCTATTTTTATAAGATCTCGTGATCTATTTAATCAATTGCCTGATCAAAAAACCAGCGCTAATCAATCAGCCTATGTCAAACCTGTCTAAATTCATCACTTTACTCCAGGCTGCCACAAAGTCCTTTACAAATTTGGTCTGCGCGTCAGCACTTCCATACACTTCAGCAATAGCTCTCAATTCTGAGTTAGAGCCAAACACCAGGTCTGCACGGGTACCTGTCCATTTTTTTTCACCGCTGACACGATGACTTCCTTCATACAATTCCCTGTCCTCAGACACGGCTTTCCATGCTGTGTTCATATCGAGCAGATTGATAAAGAAATCATTGGTAAGCTGACCGGGACGTGCTGTGAAAACACCATGTTTGGAACCATCAAAATTTGTATTCAGTACGCGCAAACCACCTACCAGCACTGTCAACTCAGGTGCTGTCAATGTGAGCAATTGCGCCTTGTCTATCAGCAACTCTTCAGTAGATACCGGGAATTTTGATTTGCGATAGTTACGGAAACCATCAGCAACGGGCTCCAGGTAACCAACCGATTCAACATCGGTCTGCTCCTACGAAGCGTCCATACGTCCGGGTGTAAAGGGAACAGTGATACTTTGTCCCGCATCTTTCGCTGCTTTTTCAATACCAGCATTACCAGCCAGTACGATCCGGTCTGCCCGCGAAACTTTTTTACCATCCGCCTGCGAGCTATTGAATGTTTACTGAAAGCT
>CAZGSG010000161.1:0-12836 GCA_964528095.1 uncultured Terrimonas sp. | reverse complement strand
TTACCTTCGGCACCGGTTTGCCCGGCTAGTTGCCGCACCCGTTCCATCGATTTCCGGTCTGGATAATAATGAAAACAAAGCTGTGCCGATTCTTCCGATTCTTCGTGCACTACATGCCCTTTCTGAATGCCTTCTCTGCCCTGCATGAGAGCAATCATCCGCTCCACGCAGCGATCCTGCTCATCGGGAACTCCTGGTAATAAAACCGTCAGGTCTACCTTCAGCTTTTTCATATTTCCGATAATTAGTGTTTATAAGTAATGATAGCAACTCCCCGCAGTAAAAATGATGCCGGTATATTGAATGTAGCAATAAACCCGGTCATGACAGTATTTTAACGGGGGTAATCATATCTAAAAGTAGGGGATTACAACAAACACTAAAATTCCTTCCGGAAATCACCCTGAAATGGAAAAATCGTCGATACTAAATTTCTTTGCTTAGTATATATTGATATTTACTTTACCGGTAAAAAAAACAAAGGACCGCATAAAAATGCAGTCCTGCTTAAATCCAATATCCTATGAAAAACCAGAACGAAATTAAAAAAAACCAATACCTGTTCGCCGGTTTTTTTAACTCTTAGTAACCGGGTGATTAAACCCTTTTTTTACCGGGTGATTGATCCGGGCGGCAATTCAAAATTCAAAAGTAAAAATTCAAAAATAGCCTCCGATGATATGAGTGGTTTTTTGAAAAATCAGGCATCTGTCATTTTCATTATTTGTTTATCGAAAAGAGATATTTAAATATTCATGGTATTCGCACGTTTTTAAAACTTGTAACTATACCCCAGGCGGAACACCTGTGTTTCGTTATAATCTATACTCGTATAACGGAACCCATTTCCCTGTACATCCCTTTTCAACCGTAAGGTATTAGCCACATCGGTAGCATTCACGAATAATTCACCCTTTCCTTTTTGAATGATTTTTTTAACACCCATATCGATCGAAAACCGGGAATATATTTTCCCCTGTGGAATGAGATCGGGAGCCTGATACAGCGCCGTGAGCTGTGCCTCTACTTGTTTTGAAAGATGAAACAGTACATTGAGTTTAACATTGCCGGAAAATATATCCTGCCTTGAGGCACTAAATGTATTTTCAACAGGATATTTATTTACTACAGTAAAAGAATCAATTATATTCTGATACCCATTCAGGCTTAGATTAAAGCTGGCCCATTTTGCGAGATCCTGCGAAAGCAATAACTCGATACCCGTATTATAGCTTTTGCCGGCATTTTGAAAAATATTATAGATCAGGGTACTGCCTGGCACAATGCTGCCGATCCTCGTAATGGTGGCGTCCATTCGTTTATGATAAACGGATGAAAATAAATAACCCTGGCTCCAGTTGTTTTTGAAAGAAAGTTCAAACGTATTGGTGTATTGTGGTCTAAGTGCCGGGTTACCGACCTTAATAATTTCTGCATCATCGTATTTTGGGAAAATGCGGATATCTACTTCATTGGGCCTGTCCACCCGGCGATTGTAAAAAAATGATAGTTTATTCCTATTGGATAGTTTATACCCCAGGCGAAGACTTGGGAAGGGTTGGAAATAATGATACCCATCACTTTTATAAGTAGGATGCGATTCGTTTACAAAATAATCGAGTTGTACATATTCTGCCCGCAAACCAGCTTCCAGTTCGAGTTTATTGTTTTCATAAATATAGTTACCATATAGCGCTGGTATGGTCTCTCCGTAATTGGCAATTCCTCCTGCGTTTATATCCAGCGGTGAATTGAGCCCCGGTTTAAATTGCATGTTTACCGGAATATATCTCCGGCGGAATTTAATACCTGCTTCCAGGCGACCCTGTTTCAGAGGTTGTATATAATCGATATTAAAGTCAGCCACATGTTCATCAGAAAGTAGTTTGAAGGAATCCAGCCCGGTATAAGTAGGCAGTATATTGGTGAAAAAATATTTTTCATCTTCCCGGTGAAATGTATAATTGAATCCGGCATTCAATACTCTTCCCGGTTGTTTAAACTTATGTTGCCAGCTTGCAGACGCAGTAGCGGTTGTTTTTAATTCATCTTCCAGGAATGTCCATAGGCGTTTGCGTTCTGTGAGATCGCTGTTGAAAAAAGGTTCATCGCCGCGATCAAGGATTTTTTCACTACTGAAAAGGCCGGAGACTGTAAAGGTATTGGCGGCATCGAAAAACCAGTCCACACCTGTTTTTACAGTGACAATATTTGTGGTCCGGTTTCTCTTGGTCTGTTGTTTCACCGTATCGCCATTATCATAGAACCGGTCAACAAATTCGTTCTTATTGAGTGTTTTAGTGTAAAGATCATCGCCCTGGAAAAAAAAGTTGATTTTATTTTTCCGGTAATTAAGCGATAGTGAAGGGTTGATCTTTGGGGTGCCCTGGTATTGCGGGCGAATACCCGGATAATTTTCTTTTTTAATGCCTAATGCGCCAATGCCGCCGGTAAAACCAATTTTACCATTTAATCCTTCTTTTTTTTCTTTCTTATAAATGATATTGATGATCCCGGCATTTCCATTGGCATCGTATTTAGCAGAAGGATTATTAATGATCTCGATCTTTTCAATAGCCGATGCGGGAATATTATCCAGTCCGCTCTGTCCTCCAAACCCCGTTAAAGCAGTTTGTTTACCATCGATCAGGATCATTACCTGCTCGCTGCCGCGCAGCTGCAATTTACCATCCTGGGTGGTAGTGATGCCCGGTAGATTTTTCATAGCACTTAATACAGATCCTCCCGCCTGGCTGATATTGCTGGCAATGGTAAATGTTTTTTTATCCATCTTCGAAGCAACTGCTTCCTGTTTACTGGCAACGGTTACACCGGCCAGGGATTTTGCTTCTGGTACAAGTTCTATTGTGCCAAGGTCAAGAAAATTGCTTAACTGTCCTACCACTACGGTTTGTAGCCTGGATTGGTAGCCGATATAGGAAGCCTGTAATAAATAATTACCAGGGGTAATATCCGGCAGGGAGAACCGTCCATCTTCTCCCGAGATCGTGCCTGCAACAAACGCGCTGTCATGCTGGGATTTAAGTGTGATGTTTACAAATGATAAAGCTGTTTTAGCAGATTCATCTTTTACCAGTCCTGAAAGCGTGACTTTAGGGGATTGTGCTATTGTAACAGAAACCATCAGCAGCATTAAAAAAAGCAGGGACCATTTGTTTTTCATTATACAGAAATTTTCTGCATAGATAGAAGGGCATTTGGAATAAATTTCAAATAAAGGTGCAGTGAAAACTATGAGACCCGTCAATGAACGCATAACTGAGATGCCAGCCATATCGCTGACAGATCTGGCTTGCAAGTGCTAATCCCAATCCCGTACCGGGTGTTTCAGAAGAAACACCCGCGAAACGCCTGAATAGCAGGTCTTTTTTTAAAGAAGCCGGTCCTGAGTTGGATACGAGAAGATTTTTGCCTGATAGTTTCACTCCGATGGAAGTGCCTGCAGCACTGTGCCGGACGGCATTGGTCAGTAAATTGTTGAGTAAGATCTCCATGAGTATCCGGTTACCTTTCACTTCGATTCCTTGTTGTATATCGGTTTCCCATGTTAAACCTTTGGCATTGGAAAAAACATGAAGCGGTGCAATAATATCGTTTAACAGATTTGATAAATTGATCCGTTCCGTATCCATATACTGGCTGTTTTCTATTTTGGTCAGCAGCAATAAATTTTTATTGATCCTTCTTACTCGTGCGAGTGCCTGTAAGGTCTCTTCGATGGTTTCATACTGCAGGGCTGTTAATGATTCACTTTGCAGCAACAGTTCCAGTTTTGATTGTATAATGGCCAGTGGTGTTTGCAATTCATGCGAGGCATTATCTGCAAATTCTTTTTGCTGCTTATAAGCGGCGAGATTACCGGAGATAAGTTTATCAAGACCCTGGTTCAGTTCTGCAAATTCTGTAACGGCAGTTTGTTCAAAGCTGATCGGTTGCTGATCACTCAAATTAAAAGATTTGATCTGCTCCAGGCTTTTATAAAATGGTTGCCAGAGGCGGCGTGAGATCCAACGGTTCATCAATACAAAACCTCCTAACATCAGGATAAAGAATACAGCCGTCATGCCGGTCACTGCTATTATGATAAGATAACTATCGTGTTTGGCGGCTTCTGTGCTGAGTACAATATTGTGTTCTTTCATCTCGTATTGCCATAGCCAGGTGATGACCACATAATACGCAGGCACACTGCAGGCAAGAACTACTGCCGCATAGAGGATCAGTCTTTTTAATGACAGGTTGAGTAGTTTGCTCATATATCCCATTTATAACCGGAACCGTACCTTGTTTTCAGGTAATTATCACAACCGGCTTCATTCAGTTTCTTCTTGAGGTTTTTGATATGTGCATACACAAAATCATAATTGTCGAACATATCAGATACTTCACCGGATAACTGTTGCGCCAGCGCGCTTTTGGAAATTACTTTGTTTTTATTGCTGATAAAATAAAGCAGCAGGTCAAATTCGGTGCGGGTCAACGGCACTTCTTTATCATGCACCAGGAGGGTTTTGGCCAGCAGGTCAATGCGCAGTTCATTTTGTACAATCACATTGGCATTGTCAAATTGTTTGCGACGGATCACCGAATAAACCCTTGCCGCCAGTTCGGAGAGATGAAAAGGTTTTGCGAGGTAATCATCGGCCCCGATCTGCAGACCTTTGATTTTATCTTCCAGGGAATGTTTCGCGGAAATAATAATAACACCATCCTGTTTATTTTGAGCTCTTAATTCTTCCAGCAATTTCATACCATCACCACCAGGGAGCATGAGATCGAGCAGGATGCAGTCATATTCATGATCGTCTATTTTATCCAGCGCTGTGGCAAAAGTATCGGCGAATTCACAACGGTAATTCTCATCTGCCAGGTAAGCCCCGATACTCATGGCCAGTTCTTTTTCGTCCTCGATCACCAGGATTTTCATGCGCAAATTTACCGGGTAAAGTTGAATGAATTTTGAATTATGAGGAACCTTTGCATCATTCATTTGCATGGTCATGCATCCTGATTAGCACATTCCCTATCTTCTGTCCTCCTGCTACGTAAATAAAAGCTTCTGCAATTTTATCGAGAGGGTACACCCTGTCGATAAGCGGTTTGAAACTTCCTTTTTCCGCCAGCTCATTAATAAAACCAAGACAGGCCTGCAGGTTTTTTGGCGGGCAGAAAATCTCTTTTTTCCCTCCTGATAATCCTGTAATAAACACTCGCAAAAAATTCGGCGCGCCTGTTGAGGCATATATCCCACTTTTTTTCAACAACGCTTTGCATTTTCTGAATGAGCTTTTACCCACTGCATCAAAAACAAAATCATATCGCCCCGTATCTTTTGTGAAATCGGTGGATTTATAATCTATCACCTTGCTTGCTCCTAATGATCTTACTAGTTGACTGTTCTCTGCGCCGCATACTGCTGTAACATCTGTGCCATAATGTTTAAAGAACTGTACCATAGATGAACCAATAGCGCCGGTGGCACCATTCACCAGTGCTTTTTGCCCGGGCTGGGGGTTCATTTTCTGGATAACGTTTAATGCATAATAAGCTCCTTCTATACAGGCCGCTGCCTGCTCGTATGACAGGGTATCACTCATTACAACAACCTCTCGGGCATCCCGGATAACCAGGTATTGCGCATGTGATTGTAAACCCAGGAAATTGAAGCCCATGATCCTGTCACCGGTTTTTAAGGAATGCACTGCTTTGCCCGTTGTCACCACCTGCCCGGCCAGGTCGGTGCCGGTGATAGCAAGCTTCGGTTTGAATAGCCCTGTAAAAAACCGCATGATCAATGGTTTACCGGACAGTACATGATAATCGGTCCTGTTTACCGTGGTGGCATATACTTTTACCAGCAATTCATTATCGCCGGCA
Organism: uncultured Terrimonas sp.; assembly: GCA_964528095.1. Lineage (GTDB taxonomy): Bacteria > Bacteroidota > Bacteroidia > Chitinophagales > Chitinophagaceae > CAZGSG01. Next base: position 6,938 of record CAZGSG010000161.1, on the reverse strand, counting down.
CTGGGCATATCCTTCTCTGTTATTTGTAACACCTGCGACGAACCATATTTTGAACGAACAGCTGCTTTCATTGACTGAATCTGTTGATAGCGGAAATATGATTTCTCCGCTCGTAATGGGAGTGTTTGGAATAACTGGACTAATATACAGAATTTGTGTTTGGGTTACCAGTTCGACTTTTTGCAGGGATGTAATGTATTAGTTCTGTCTCATCGACTGCCTTATTCCGACCTGTTCAACTCATTCCTAAAAAATTCTTTGATAAGCGCCGTATGCAATTTGTTTCCCGGCATATCCAATTTTACCTGCGCGGTACTAATGCCCCATCGGGGTCTGACGGGTAAATCATCTTCTGTTTCTTATAGATCTTCGATAGCCGATCCCGATGGATCAGTAGTTTCACCCTAAACGATTTATTAACATTTGCAAATAACTTCACTGCAAATAAACAAGTCGGTATCCCGATGTATCAGAATGATGTTTATCAACATACTTTGTAATTTGCCGTCACCTGTCTTTATTGACCCGGCTTCCAAAATTATTTTACAAGGTTTTTACACCCCCGTCAATCACCAGTTCTGCACCGATCATATACCTGGAATCATCTGAAGCCAGGAAAAGAAAAGCTTCTGCAATTTCTGTTGAACTACCCAAACGTTTCGCGGGTATCATATTACCGGCCATATAATCCTTGGCTCCCTGTACTTCTTCTTTGGAATTGCCATTGCGCCCGTAAAAAGGAGTATCAACCGCACCCGGGGAAATGGCATTTACCCGGATGTTTCTGCTCATCAACTCGGTAGAAAAGCTTCTTGCTAATGATCTTATAGCGGCTTTGGTAGCTGCATACGCAGCATAACCAGCAAAACCTTTTTCATTGGTCGCGCTTGAGGTAAGAATGATTGATGCGCCATCATTCAGGTAGGGCAATGCACACTGAACAGAAAAAAACGCTCCCTTGAAATTGGTATCGCTGGTCTGATCAAACTGCTCCTCGGTAAAATCGGCTAAAGCTCCTGCAACTGCTGAGCCTGCGTTTACGATCAATACATCAATGCCGCCCAGCTTTTCATTCACTTCTTTGTAAGCATTTTTAATATTATTTAGATTGGAGACATCAGCTACAATGCCTATGGCGTTTTCGCCTATCAATGCTACAGCGGTTTTTAAAAAAGATTCATTGCGCCCTGTTATTGCAATCCTGGCCCCATGCCTCGCAAATAATTCGGCAGTAGCCAAACCGATGCCGCTATTACCTCCCGTGATCACCGCTACTTTATTTTCTAACTTTTTCATTTTGTTATTATTTATTAGCAAAGGTATTGGCGAAGTGATATACATTTGTGTGCAGTATACTAAAGTATAGCAGCTATGCCAAAGAAGATCAGGGAAAAAACAATTGGGGATTATTCCTGTCCCGAAATGAAATACATTCATGATACCTTATATGTCATCAGCGGTAAATGGAAAATGCTGATCATCATTTCCTTAAGGAATGGCAACAAACGTTACCGGGAAATTGCCAAAAGCATTCCCAACATAACATTCAGGATGTTGTCCAAAGAGTTAAAGGATATGGAGCTGAATAAGCTTGTTTCAAGAAATGTATATAATGAAAATTCGGTACTGATCGAATACGAACTGACAAAGTATGCCGGTACATTATGGCCCCTGCTGACCGAAATGATCAAATGGGGGAAACATCATCGAAAAGTGATATAGGCACCTGTAGAGACGCAATGCCTTGCGTCTCTGAACCTTTTTGTCAATGCCTTGCGTCTACAGCCTGCCAACGCCTTACATCTCTCATTAACTCGTATTTGTTTCAGGCTGAACGCCCGTTTGCTCATATCGGGATAGCTGGCGATAATGGTTTGCCTTGTTGCCTGTTCATCACCTGGCCGGGAATTCAAAAATCCACCGGCAAACAATTCATGTTTCGCTGTGCGAAGGGTAAAATATGAATTGTAAAATCGCATAAGGCGGCAATATTTTTTTTCTTCTAGGGGTTTTTTTATACATTAGTCGCGCCATCGTATTTAATAATTGCTTGCTGATGTTGAATTTTTCCATAAATCCCCATGCAGGTCTGGATGAAAAAGAACTGCTGAATCTTCTGAACAAGGGGAACCAGGCGGCTTTTACGGAAATCTACAACCGTTACTGGAAAAAGCTTTTTACTATCGCGACCGGCAAATTGAATAATCTTACAGAAGCAGAAGAACTGGTACAGGATATTTTCCTGGACCTTTGGAACAGGCGTGAACATATTGCCATACACTCTTCTCTGTCCGCCTACCTCGCTGTAGCGGCAAAATATAAGATACTGGACCAGCTGGCAAAAAGGGCGCAGCGTACAAAATACCGGCAATATGCCACACATGCTGTTACTATCGCAGACAGTTCTACTCAACATTGGCTCGACTGTGAAGAACTGAAAGAAAGACTGAACAGGTCTGTTGCCACATTACCTGAAAAATGCAGACTGGTATTCGATCTTAGCCGCAATAAAGGACTTACACAAAAACAGATCGCTTCAGAAATGGGGATCGCGGAAAAAACGGTAGAAGCACACCTGGGCAAAGCCCTGCGTAAACTCCGCATCAGTTTGGGTTCATTCTTTTGTTTCCTATTGTTTTTAGGATGCCTGGCCTAGGTCTCAGCGGGTAGAACTGCATCTTCATACTATATCTACAATATCCTCCAGTCCCGGCCCATTATTTTATTACGTGAAATATTCTTACGGATACGGTCAAAAAAAAAGACTGTTCCCACTAAGGGAAAGCCGCATCTCAGCCGACATTAATCAATAACGTCTCGTGTAGAATCAAATCGGCTAAATCAACGACAGCTAGTACTGATGAAAAGAATATACAGGAATCTTTCCTTCTAGGTGATCGTTGCTATTATTTCAGGGGTCATCGTGGGTCTGCTTTATCCTTCTTTTGCAGCCACGGGAAGGCTGATCAGCAGTACGTTCATTAATATGATCAACATGCTGATTGCGCCGCTGATCTTTTTTACCGTGGTGCTGGGCATTGCGATGATGGGAGATATGAAAAAAGTGGGGAGAGTAGGAGGCAAGGCGCTTCTGTATTTTGAACTGGTTACCACCTTTGCGTTGATCATCGGGCTCATACTGGCCAATGTGCTGCAACCCGGAAAAGGTGTAAAGGCTGTAGTGAACCCGGTAGCTGCGCAGGCGGCTGTCAGTCAGCCTATGGATTTTAACTGGACCGATTTCCTGGCGCATATCGTGCCGCATAATATTGTTGAATCATTTTCGAAAGGAGATATACTACAGGTATTGTTTTTTGCTGTGCTGTTCGGGTATGGCCTCAGTAAAATGAACCAGGCAGGACTGCCCCTGATCGGTACCTGTGAAAGAGTTTCAAAAGTATTGTTCAATATGATGGGCTTCATCATGAAGCTGGCTCCTATTGGCGCTTTTGGCGGCATGGCATATACGGTGGGTAATTTTGGTATTGCCGTGTTGATCCCTATGGGCAAGATCATGTTTGCTGTATACCTGACCTGTATCCTGTTCATTTTTGTAGTGCTCAACCTGGTATGTTATTTCTATAAATTCAGTTTGTGGAAATATCTCAAATTTATTCGCCAGGAGATACTGGTTGTTTTTGGAACCTCATCTTCTGAATCGGTTTTACCGAGTATGATGCAGAAAATGGAAAAATTCGGCTGTTCAAAATCGGTAGTGGGACTGGTAATTCCAACGGGATATTCGTTTAATCTTGATGGAACATCTATTTATCTTTCTATGGCGCTGATTTTTCTTACCCAGGCCTTTAATATCGATCTCAGTTTTGAGCAGCAATTAACAGCCATCGGTATTCTTATGATCACTTCCAAAGGAGCGGCTGCAGTTACAGGCGGAGGATTTATTGTACTCGGTTCTACGCTGGTAGCGTTAAAGATCATGCCCATTGAGAATGTAGCGATCTTACTGGGAGTGGACAGGTTCATGTCAGAGGCAAGATCGATCACCAACCTGATCGGTAATGGTATAGCCACCGTGGTGATCGCAAAAAGTGAGAAAGAGTTTGATCAGCTGGCGTATAAAAGAGTTACGCATAAAGATTATAAAGACACAGAAACAAATGACAATGCTGGCATAAATACACGGGAAACAGGGAAGATCAGCCAACAGCCATCAGTGGTAGAACTATAACAGCTATCTGGTATAATGATCTGTACCCGCAATTTAAAAATAGTATGAAGAATAAAATAACGATACGCTGCCTGTTAACGGCCTGTTTTATGGCGTGCTTTTTCAACCTGGCGGCCCAGTCAACCGGTGAAAAGATACCTGACGCATCCGCCTGGTATACTGGCAAGTCCTGGTTGAATGGCCTTAAATTACAACCACATGATTCTACGAATCAACAGGAATTCGCCAAACAATACCAGGCGCATAAACTATGGTGGGATAAGGCCTTTGCTTTTTTAAGAGATAATAACCTCGATAGTTTAAAGCCGGGAAAATATGTGATCGACGGGGATGATGTGTATGCGGATATCACCGACACCCCGTCTGATGAGCTGGATAAATCTAAATGGCATTCACACCGCAGGTATTGCGATATCCAGTATGTGATCCGTGGCGCTGAACGAGTAGGCGTAGCTCCACTGGAAACCGGGAAGATCACAATACCATTTACAGATAAAGGCGATTCACAATTTTATACACAGGATATGAAAGGAGAATATTACCTGGGAACACCGGATGTATTCTTTATTTTTTTTCCTACAGAAATACACCGGCCATTCATAAAAGTGGCGGAGAGCGGGCCTGTAAAAAGAATAAGGTTTAAGATAAGATCCAGGGAATAACAAAACACAATAAGAAATTAAAAATAAAACTCAACAATTATGGGATCAAGCAGACGCGATTTTCTGGCAACTGCGGTACTGGGTGGTATTGGTGCCGCCTTGCCATCAACAGGACATGCCACAAACAAAGTTGACAAAGAGATCAATCCTAATTATGCCAAGCTGGATGCTGTATTAAAGAAGCCGATCTTTAAAAAAGAACTGTTTAGCAGTCCGGTGATTATTGATAAGGTGGAACTGTTGCGCTATAAGAATAATTTTTTGTGCCGCGTTCGTTCGAAAGATGGAGCGGAAGGATATTCGTTTGGACAAAACAGCCAGTTATTATCACTGTGGCCCATTTTTGTAAACAGGATGCAGGATTTTTTTATAGGAAAAGATGCACGCGACCTGGAGTTGTTATTGGAGCAGGCATACGTTTATGAGAGCAATTATAAACTGCAGAGTGTTGCTTTATGGGTGCCGCTTGCAACCATTGAATTTGCGATACTGGACATGATGGGTCGTATGGTAAAAAAACCGCTGGGCGACCTGGTGGGTAAAGTACAGAGCAATAAAATATCGGTATACCAGGCCAACAGTGAACGGGATATTACAGCCGAACTCACGATCGAACACCTGAAAGAAGAACTGGCAAAAACAAAAGCAAAAGCGATCAAGTTTAAATTAGGGGGACGCATGAGCCATCCTGAGTTTCCCGTTGGCCGCAGCGAAAAATTGATTCCGCTGGTAAGAAAAACATTTGGCGATAAGATGGTGATCTGTGCGGATGCAAATGGTTCTTATGATGTAGCCGAAGCCATCAAGATTGGTAAGCTGATGGAAGAATATAAATATGATTTTTATGAAGAGCCGGTGCCATTTGATTGGTATGAAGAAACAAAACAGGTGGCCGATGCTGTAAACATTCCCATTGCAGGAGGAGAGCAGGAGCCGAGCCTGCATAATTTCAGGTGGCTGATCGCAAACGATGGTCTGCAGATCGTACAGGCTGATATGTTCTACTTTGGTGGTATGATCCGCTCTATGAAAGTTGCCCGCATGGCCGAGGCTCTGGGTAAACTGCATATTCCGCATGTATCCAGCATCGGATATATTTACATGATGCATTTCATTTCAGCAATACCGAATGCGGGTCCTTACCACGAATACAAATCATTTAAACTCGACTTTCCTTTCGAATGTAAAACATCTTCTCTTGTTCCTGAAGATGGGGTCGTGACCGTGCCTACCGGCCCGGGATTAGGTATCGATATCGATCCTGATTTTATAAAGAAACATACGGTTATTACAAAAGCTTAATAGAGACTGTTTTAATTTGTATGATTCGTTGAGTTCGTTAGTTCCTTTAGTTCCATAGTTCATTAGTTCCATAGTTTGAAAGCCGTAATCGGGTCTGCGAACTCAGGAACTCCGGAACTAATGAACTATGGAACTAAAGGACTTTTAAAAAATCTTTCAGTCTAACTAAGGGATTCTCCCTCTTCAGCAGACATATATAGTAATACCAGTTTTTCTGGAAGCAGTTCTAAGGCAGCGGTAATACTTGGCTGTAATTTAATTACAGCTGGGTATGATCCGCATTTAGATTTCGAACTGGCCAGGAAACCGGGATTGATACACAATCTTTCTTTGTTTTAAACTCAACCCGATTGCTCACCAAAATTAATCGTGACATTTTATGACTAAACTCTTTATGTCATTAGCCTTGCTTTTTTTTATTCACTCAACTGCTTTGGCCCAGGACAGGCAGGTGTCCGGCCAGGTCGCTAGCCAGGATAAAGGAGAAAAACTGGATGGCGCCAGCATTGTTGTAAAAGGTACTTCAAGAGGTACCACTACCAATGCAGAAGGTAAATTCACCCTCAGTGTTCCTTCAACCGGCAAGGTTATCCTTGTTATAACAAACAAAGGATATGCAGAACAGGAAGTGGATATTACCAACCTGACTAACATCGATATTAAATTAAACACCGAAGCACAGGTACTGGACCAGGTAGTAGTGGTAGGATATGGCAGTGTAAAGAAAAGGGACCTTACGGGTTCCGTGGTTTCTGTAAGAGGAGATGAGGTAACTAAAGTTCCTT
>CAZGSG010000160.1:11812-12922 GCA_964528095.1 uncultured Terrimonas sp. | reverse complement strand
TCAGTGCAACTTTATTAAGGTGAGGTTGGTAAGCCAACGATGAATCAACCTGTAAGGTAAAGAGGGGATTCAGGTTGGTGTGGGGCAAGGGAGTATAAATGGTAGCCGTAGGGATGGGTGCAGGTATCGTATCCGTTACCTGTCCCATAGCCTGTTTTGATAACAAAATCGCGATGAAATAAACAATTCCAAGTTTCCTCATGCCTGTTTCTTTTTCTTTTTTTCAACTGTTGAAAAGCAGACGCAAAATTAATTCATTTGGTTGTAAAATAAGCGGTTATGTTTAAACAGCCTGTTCACAAAAAGAAACCCCATCGTGGAAACGACGGGGTGTAAACCAAAACCAACTGCTTATGAGAAAGACTGTTTATTGTATGCTTATATCTTTAGACGCTGTTTTGACTTCTTCCTTCTTGGGAAGGTTTAATGTCAACACACCATTAACATATTTAGCGTCAATGCCTGTGGCGTCAATTTTATCATCCAATGTGAAAGATCTTTTGAAAGACCGGTAATTATATTCCCTGCGGATCTGCTTCTGGCCTTCTTCTTTCGATTCAGCCTTTTTTTCCAGGGAGATCGTCAGGACCTGCTGATCAAGATTGATCTTAAAATCTCCTTTTTCAAATCCGGGAGCTACCACATCTATGCTGTATTGCTTTTCGTTTTCCGTAATATTCACAGGAACCGAACCAGCACCTTGTGGATTAAAGTCATTCTTGTAAATGACGGGAACGTCTGCAAAAACGTGGTCTAATAAACTGTTAAAGCTGTCGTTGAAAGAGGGGCGGTTAAATTTTACGTGTGTCATAGTATTTTTATTTTTTTAATAATTATGAAAGAGGTGTTCAAAGGATGTACCATGCGGAATTTGCTGTAATTGCGTCAAGATTTTTCAGACCAATACGACATAATTTCACTTTTGCGTTACTTGAACTGCCATAATAGCATATAAATCAGTAGATTGAACTTTTTATCTACTTTCGTGTTTCTAAACATAAATTAAATCACCTACTATGTATCCTGAACAAATAGTGATCCCGATGAAGGAAGAATTGACCGATAATGGCTTTTCTGAATTGCTGACCCCGACTGCAGTGGATGATCAGT
>CAZGSG010000160.1:478-11802 GCA_964528095.1 uncultured Terrimonas sp. | reverse complement strand
AAGGCACCACACTGGTTATGATCAATTCGGTTTGTGGTTGCTCTGCCGGATTTGCCCGTCCCGGCGTATTAATGGCTGTGGCAAATGCTTCTCATAAGCCTGATTTCCTGGCTACGAGTTTCGCGGGTTTTGATATTGAGGCCATTCAAAAACTTCGTCAGCACCTGCTGCCTTATCCCCCGTCTTCACCGGCAATAGCCCTTTTTAAAGATGGCAACCTTGTTCATTTCATCGAAAGACACCAGATCGAAGGCAGGCCGGCGCAAATGATTGCCAATAACCTGATCAGTGCTTTTGAAGAATATTGTAATTAAAATAAAGATCCAGGGTTTGTTATTCCGGCGATGAAATTCGGGTCGGGGTTCAAATGCTGGTACAAAAGATAAGATGCTACCTTCCCTTACGGAGGGTAGTATTATTTTATATAAGCTTATTTTTAGATTGTATATTCGCCAGCCTAAAATCAACATTCCTATAAATGTATCCTAATTTATATTTTGCTTTCAGAGATCTCTTTGGTGTTGAATGGACATTCCTTCGTTTCGTCAATTCCTTTGGATTTTTTGTAGCTATTTCTTTTATCCTGGCAGCTGTGGTACTTGCTGCAGAATTAAAACGCAAAAGCCGCCAGGGCTTATTACAACCAACGGAGATGCAGGTTACGGTGGGAGAGCCCGCGACGATAGCAGAAATACTCCTGAATTTTTTACTGGGATTTTTATTGGGGTATAAGATTCTTGCCTTGTTTATCATGGACAGTTCGGTGACCCAGGACCCGCAGGCATTTATTTTTTCAGGTATCGGAAGCTGGCCGGCAGGTATCCTGCTCGGGTTGTTGTTTGCCGGGTTGAAATGGTATGAAAAAAATAAACAAAAACTACCTAAACCGGAGAAAAGGAATGTCCGGATCTGGCCACAGGACAGGGTAGGAGAAATAACGATCATCGCGCTTGTATTTGGTTTGATCGGTGCAAAAGTGTTTGACACTTTTGAGAACTGGGGTGATTTTCTTAAAAACCCTTCCTCCATCTTTTCAGCATCGGGTCTTACTTTCTATGGTGGATTGATCTGTGCCGCCATTGCGATCTGGGTTTATGCTAAAAAACATAAGATCGGCTTCTGGCATTTGAATGATGCAGCAGCTCCTGCATTGATGTTATCTTATGCAACCGGAAGGATCGGTTGCCAGGTGGCGGGAGACGGAGACTGGGGTATTGCTAATCACCAGCCCAAACCATTTAACTGGTTGCCCGACTGGATGTGGGCCTATAACTATCCGAATAATGTGAACGAAGTAGATACCAAAATTGCCGGTTGTGATGGAAAATACTGCTATGAGCTTGCCAACGCGGTTTTTCCAACCCCTTTTTATGAGACCATTATGTGTCTTATTCTTTTCCTGATACTATGGTCGCTGCGCAAAAAACTAAAAGTACCTGGTACCCTGTTCGCGGTGTATCTTATGCTGAATGGACTGGAGCGTTTTACCATTGAAAAGATAAGGGTCAATACCCGGCTGAACATTTTTGGATTTCAGCCAACCCAGGCCGAAGTGATATCCACCCTGCTTTTTTTAACCGGGCTCGTCCTGTTCTTTGTCCTGAAAAAAAGAGGTCAGCCAGCGAAATCCACAGCCTGAAGGGGATTTGTTAATAAAAAACAATAGGTATTTTGATTTTTTCAAAATATGCCTCAAAAGCCCATCCACCCTTGGTTTGAATGTGTTTTTTCCTTATTGGTATCCCGCCCGGATGCTACTATTTGTCATAAAATACGCCCAGAAGCTATGAGATTCGGCGATTGCGATGTATTTTTGCAGACGGTATCAGGACGGTTTTATTTAACTACTCATTTGCAAAGTTCAGCAAACAAAGACTGTCTATTATTCGTTGTTATTTAAACAGATAGATCATTATGAGGCAGCTCAAAATTGCTACACAGATTACCAACAGGGATTCGCAGGCAGTTGAAAAGTATTTACAGGAGATTTCAAAGATTTCGATGATTACCCCTGAAGAAGAGACTACGTTGGCTCAACGTATCAAGATGGGAGATCAGAAAGCGCTGGATAAACTTGTACAGGCGAACCTTCGTTTCGTAGTTTCCGTGGCTAAACAATATCAGCACCAGGGTTTGTCACTCAGTGACCTTATCAATGAAGGTAATCTTGGACTAATCAAAGCTGCTCAGCGTTTTGATGAAACCAAAGGTTTTAAATTCATTTCGTATGCTGTATGGTGGATCCGTCAGTCTATTCTCCAGGCTTTGGCCGAACAGGGAAGACTGGTGCGTTTGCCCCAGAATAAGATCGGTACTTACAACAAGGCCAATAAAGCCTATATGGCTTTTGAGCAGGAGCATGAACGCGAGCCTTCAACTGAAGAGTTGGCAGAATTGCTGGAGATGAGTGAAACAGAGATCAATAATATTTTCCAAAGCAATACCCGTCACACTTCGCTGGATGCACCTGTGCATGAAGCAGAAGATGTAGCGATGGGGGATTTGCTGGAAGGTGGTGACGATACGGATGACGATGTAATGAAAGATTCATTGAGAAGCGAGATCCGCCGCGTGTTAAAATCGTTGAGCCCCCGGGAGGCGGAAATTGTAAATGCCTATTTCGGACTTGACGGTGAGCAGGGCGTGACAATCGAACAGATCGGGCAGAAATATGATCTTACCAAAGAACGTATCCGCCAGATAAAAGAAAGGGCAATCAAACGTTTGCAGAAAGCCCGTTACAGCAGCGCATTAAAAGCTTATTTGGGTTAAATAAAGTATACCGCAAATTCAATTTGTGGTGAAAATAGCAGTCTCTTATCCGCAAGGGTGGGAGAAATTCGGTGGGTTTATTTTATACAACTCCGGTCACCAGTGACTGGAGTTGTTGTTTTATGCCCTACCATCTATCCAAAATATGATCGCAGGTATAATTTCCTGCTTTTTTATCCCTTAATTTTACTTCTTTTTTGAAACCGACCAAACAATGCAATCATATTTGTGTTGTAATTCCTTCCGGTTATAACGAAACCTGCCATAGTAAGCTGAATTGCGTACTTATGTTTACAGAAAGAATCAAAATCACCCGCCAGCTTTTTACGGCTGGCCTGTTCGTATTTTCTTTAATGATTACTATAGCTGGCCAAAGCCAGGCCGTCCGCCCGGACAGTACTCTGGCGGATGCGAGTCTGCCCAATGTGATCGGCTATGCATTAAAGCAACAACCACTTATCCAGCAGTCACTCGCTGATGAAAAGATCACTGATCTTCAGATAAAGACAAAATTGGCCGACTGGTATCCTCAGGTCAATTTCAATTATCTCTACCAGCATAACTTCCAGGTACAGACAAGTATAATCGGTGGCAACCCGGTAAGGCTGGGAGTAGAGAATACTTCTGCATTGCAGTTCGGCGTAACGCAAGCTATATTTAACCGGGATGTACTGCTTGCCAACAGGACCAGGGGAGACGTACAGTTGCAGGCCAGGCAACAAACTTCAGATACCAAGATCAATATTGTCGTCAATGTATCCAAAGCCTTTTATGATGTGCTGGCAACAGAACAACAGATAAAAGTATCTGATGAGAATATTCTTCGGCTTGAAAAAAGTCTAAAAGACTCCCGTGCACAATACGAAGCCGGTATTGTAGACAAGACCGATTATAAAAGAGCAACCATTGCGCTCAATAACACAAAAGCATCCCGCAACAGCAATGAAGAAGCGCTGAAAGCGAAACTGGCTTACCTGAAAGCATTGATGAATTATCCTGCCACAGCATCGCTAAACATATTGTATGATAGCGCTACGCTGGAAAAAGAGATCTTTTTGGATACCTTACAGGTAATCGATTACACCAGGCGTATAGAATACCAGCAATTGGAAACGCAACGCAGATTGCTGGAAGCAAACCTGAAGTATAATAAATGGAGCTACCTGCCTTCCTTATCTGCAAATGGCGCGTATAATCTGAACTTCCAGGACAACCAGTTTTCCAAACTCTATGGCCAGTCTTTTCCTGCCTCTTATGCAGGACTGACACTTGCCTTTCCTATTTTCCAGGGCGGCAAAAGAAAATACAATATCGAACAGGCAGAATGGCAATTAAAGAAAACAGACCTGCAACTGGTAGATCTTAAAAACTCGGTGAATAGTGAATATAATACAGCCCTGGCCAACTATAAATCGAGCCTGATCAATTACCTGGCTATAAAAGAAAATATAGCGCTGGCGCAGGAAGTCTACGAGGTGATCGAATTGCAATACCGTTCGGGAATAAAAACCTATCTGGAAGTAATAACTGCTGAAACCGATCTCAGGACTTCCCAGATAAATTACTTCAACGCATTATACGGAATACTGAGTAGTAAGATCGATGTACAAAGAAGTTTCGGGGACATTAAATATTAGCAACCAGCGACCAGCTTCTAAAAATAGCAGGCTGGAAATTTGAATTTTTAATATAGTTATATGTTATTCAAGACAAGTAAATTTTTTGTTGTTGCCGGTTTTGTTTTTTTCTTATCCTCCTGTGGAGGTAAACAGCAACAACAGCAGCAAGGCCCTCCGCCTGCCGTGCCAGTGACAGTAGAAGAAGTATCTTCAACTAATGCTTCTTACTATGATGAGTATCCTGCAACGGTCGTGGCATTGAACCAGACTGAGATCAGGGCACAGGTGACAGGGTATGTTACCGCTATCTATTTTAAAGATGGTGATAAAGTGAGCAAAGGACAGCGGCTTTATTCCATCGATCAGCAATTGTATAATGCCAATTACCAGCAATCGGTAGCCAACCTGCAGGTGCAGGAAACCAATATGCTGAAAGCGCAAAAAGACGCCGATCGTTATCATGAACTGGATAAAAAAGACGCGATAGCCAAGCAACAGGTCGATTATGCGGACGCGGCTCTCGAAGCAGCGAAGAAACAGGTGGATGCGGCTAAGGCCAATGTAAATGCAGTAAGAGCCAATGTTAGTTTTGCTACCATCACTGCACCATTCAGCGGTACCATTGGGATCTCACAGGTAAGAACAGGTACTTCAGTTGTGGCAGGTCAAACCATATTAAACACGGTATCTACGGACGATCCCATTGCCGTTGATTTTAACGTGGATCAGAAAGAGGTTTACCGGTTCTCCCTGTTGCAGGAAAAAGCGAAAAAAGGCGATTCTACATTTACCATAGCATTTGGATCGGATATATATCCTTTTTCAGGCAGCATCGGATTGATAGACCGTGCCGTTGACCCGCAAACCGGTTCAATAAAAACAAGGTTGGTATTTCCTAACAATAAAAAAATGCTCAAGGCCGGCATGAGTACAACGGTAAGAGTATTGAACAATAACGCAGAACAATCAGTAACCATTCCTTACAAAGCAGTGACTGAGCAATTGGGTGAGTTCTTTGTATACGTGGTGGGCGATAGCAATAAAGTGGCGCAGCGCAAACTTGTTTTAGGCAAGTCGCTGGGAGCTAACATTATTGTAAAAGACGGTTTAAAGCAAGGTGAAAAAATCGTAATACAGGGAGTACAGAATCTACGCCAGGGCTCTGTTATTACGACAGCCGAGGCACCAAAGAAATAAGCTTGTGCATTTAAAAGCAAAAATGGATGGCGGATTGATGTTGATTCAACAGACCCTGTCTTTCAGATTTGCAGATGTTGAAATTGAATTATTATTTCACTATGATTAGCATATGATAGCAGAAACTTTTATAAAAAGACCAGTCACCGCTATAGTTATTTCCATCGTACTGGTCCTGGTAGGTATTATCTCCCTCATCAGTCTTCCGGTTGCTCAGTATCCCGAGATCTCACCGCCCACCGTATCCATTTCCGGTAACTTCACTGGAGCAGACGCGCAAACGGTAGAACAAACGACCACCACTGCTATCGAGACACAGGTGAATGGAACACCCGGTATGACCTACATGAGCAGTAACAGTACCAGTAGCGGTCAGAGCAGTATCACGGTAAACTTTGAAGTAGGAACGGATATTAATATCGCTACACTTGATGTGCAGAACAGGGTGAGTGTGGCTGAACCAACATTACCAGATGCGGTAAAACGACTGGGGCTTACCGTTCGTAAACGGAACCCGAGTATCATGATGGCGCTGGCATTTTATTCGCCTAATGGTACCCATGACGCGACATTTGTAGGTAACTATGTAAACCTGTATGTAAAAGATGCCTTATTGCGTGTAAAGGGTGTGGGTGATATATTTTCCCGTGCAGATGATTTTAGTATGCGGATCTGGTTAAACCCGGAAAAACTTGCTTCATTAGGGATCACACCAGGTGAAGTGAATGCAGCATTGCAGGAACAAAACCTGCAGACAGCCGCGGGTACGGTGGGCGGTAATCCGCAGCCCGGCATGCAGAGTTTTGAGTACAGTGTACTTACCAATAGCCGGATCAATACAAAGGACCAATTTGAGAGTATTATCGTTCGGTCACGACCTGCAGACGGTAGTATTGTTTACTTAAGGGATATCGCAAGAGTTGAGTTGGGAAAATTCGACTATACTGCCAATGCGTTTGTAAATGGTAAACCTGCCGCCTTTGTGTTGGTATACCAGGCTCCCGGCGCGAATGCGCTGGATACCTATAAAGGGATCAATAATGCGCTGGAGCAAATGCGTAAATCATTTCCCCAGGATATTGATTTTTTAGTACCGCTTGAAACAGCCACTGTTGTAGAAGTATCTATCAATGAAGTGGTGCATACACTGGTGGAGGCCCTGATACTCGTAGTGCTTGTTGTGTTTTTATTCCTTCAGAACTGGCGCGCCACACTTATTCCTATCCTGGCCATACCGGTATCATTAATAGGTACATTTATCTTTTTCGGGCCGATGGGCTTTACGATCAACACGCTTACCTTATTCGCTTTTGTTTTGGCGATTGGTATAGTGGTGGATGACGCGATCGTAGTGGTGGAAGCGGTGCAACATAATATCGATCACGAAAAGATGTCGCCGAAAGAAGCAACCCGCAAGGCGATGAAAGATATATCGGGGCCGGTAATCGCTATCGCATTGATCCTTGCTGCAGTATTTGTTCCGGTGGGCTTTATTCCTGGTATAGTCGGAAGACTGTTTCAGCAGTTTGCCATTACGATTGCGGTATCTGTACTGATCTCCGCATTTGTGGCATTATCTCTCACGCCTGCTTTGTGTACCCTTATGTTGCGTCCTTCAAAAGATGCGGCTGCCAAAAAGAATATTCTTGAGAAATTCTTTGCAGCATTCAACCGGTGGTTTGGTAAACTGACAAGCAGCTATACAAGAGGAGTTGGTTCATGGATCAGGAGAACACCTTATGTACTGGTGATGATGGTCGTGCTTTTTGTTGGTTTGTTCTTCCTGTTTAAAAATAAACCGACAGGGTTTATTCCAACAGAAGATGAAGGAAGGATGTTTGTTACCTATGAAATGCCGGAGGCATCCTCAACTACCCGCAGCATTGCCATGCTAAAAGAGATCATGGCAAGAGTACAGAAACTGCCTGAGATTAAAGTAGTGGGTGGACTGGCCGGACTTAACATTGTCAGCTTTTCCAATAAGGCCAATGTAGGTACTATGTTCGTGAGCCT
The DNA here is from genome assembly GCA_964528095.1 of uncultured Terrimonas sp. Classification (GTDB taxonomy): domain Bacteria; phylum Bacteroidota; class Bacteroidia; order Chitinophagales; family Chitinophagaceae; genus CAZGSG01. The sequence goes on along the minus strand of CAZGSG010000160.1, from coordinate 4,201 downwards.
GCAACCCTGGGATGACCGGAAAGGGAAGGAGCACCACGTACAGAGCGTGATCGCCAAGATCAGGGCCGTGACAGCAGATATCAAAGAAGCCCGTGTATTACCTATTGCCCCTCCTGCGATTCCTGGATTGGGAGCCACTTCTGGTTTTACGTTTGAATTACAACAGACAGGTACTACAGATAATATCCAGCAATTTGAAAAAGTGACGCAGGATTTTCTTGCCAAACTGAACCAGCGGCCGGAAATAGCAATGGCGTATACATTCTTTAATGCCCGTACTCCAAGTTACCAGGTAGATGTGGACAAGGAGCAGGCAAAAAAACTGGGCGTATCGGTATCGGATGTGTATAGCACACTGTCCAATTATTTAGGAAGTAGTTATGTAAACGACTTTAATCTCTATGGCCGTAATTTCCGGGTAATGACCCAGGCCGATAGTACATTCAGAAGTTCGTTGTCCAATATTGAAAAATTCTATGTACGCAATAACCAGGGCAATATGGTACCATTGGGATCATTGATCACATCACGCACCATCGAAGCACCTGCCGTTATTTCGCATTACAATGTATACAGGTCAGTAGAGATAAATGGTTCTCCAAAGCCTGGTGTTAGTAGCGGGGAAGCGATAAAGGCGCTGGAGGAAGTTGCCAAGACCCTGCCTGCCGGATATGGATATGAGTTTTCGGGTATGAGCCGTGAAGAAATAAAAGCCGGTAATCAGCAAACGACCATATTCGCGATTTCGCTGATTTTTGTATTCCTGTTCCTGGCAGCATTGTATGAAAGCTGGTCGGTTCCATTCTCCGTATTATTTGCTGTGCCGATCGGCGCGCTTGGATCGATCCTGACCTTAACATTTATCCCAAGCCTGAGTAATAATATTTATGCCCAGATCGGTTTAATAACGCTGATAGGGCTGGCGGCCAAGAATGCCATCCTGATCGTGGAATTTGCCAAAGAAAGGGTGGACCGGGGCATTGCTGTGATCCCTGCAACATTGCAGGCAGTGCAGTTGCGTCTTCGACCCATTGTGATGACCTCCCTTGCCTTCATCCTTGGTGTATTGCCACTGGCTTTTGCAACCGGTGCCGCGGCAGAAAGCCGTAAAACCATTGGGTGGACGGTATTCGGCGGTATGATCGCGGCTACTACACTGGCGATCTTCGTGGTGCCGGTATTATTTGCATTGATCACCCGGCTATCTTACGGTAAGAAAATAAAACGCCTGCAGGAAGAACAAAAGCAGGAGGAAGTAATTGATCAGCGCATTATAGATGAACGATTGGGTTAACCCTTTTTATAATAATTTTTATAGCCATCCGCCTCACGGCAGGTGGCTATTTTCATAAGCGCAAGCCGGGGATAAACTTTCTTTTGCAGAAATTGTTTTTACATTGCGGTTCCTGTTTGTACACATGCTATTCAGATAGGCTGCGAAACAAAGTTTGAGAACATATTTACGCTTATTTTTGACGATTAAATTGAAACTGGAGAATGGAAGCAACTACCATACATGAAAAAGTGGACGTATTGATCATCGGCAGCGGTCCTGCGGGCTACACCGCGGCGATCTATGCTGCAAGAGCCAATTTGAAACCCGTGCTGTACCAGGGTATTCAGCCTGGCGGACAACTGACCATTACCACTGAAGTAGAAAATTACCCTGGCTATGCAAACGGGATACAGGGGCCCGAGATGATGGTTGATTTTGAAAAACAGGCGAACCGGATGGGTGCCGATATCCGCTACGGCCTGGCTACAAAAGTGGATTTTTCTTCCCAGCCTTATAAAATAGAGATCGACGAAGAAAAATGGATAGAAGCAGATGCGGTGATTATTGCTACGGGGGCTTCGGCCAAATGGCTTGGTCTGCCCAGCGAAGAAAGACTGAACGGATTTGGAGTGAGTGCCTGCGCAGTATGCGACGGATTCTTTTTCAGAGGGAAAGAAGTGGCGATAGTAGGAGCGGGCGATACCGCCGCAGAAGAAGCATTGTATCTTTCCAAACTTTGTACACAGGTACATATGTTCATCCGCAAAGATGAAATGAAAGCAAGCAAGGTGATGCAGGACAGGGTATTGAACACGCCCAATATCAAAGTGTACTGGAATACCGAAACAGATGAGATCCTGGGAGAAAAGACAGTAAACGCTGTACGTATAAAAAATAACAAGACCGGTGAACTTTCAGAGATTGCTATCAATGGATTTTTTGTTGCGATCGGTCACGAACCCAATTCTGGCATCTTCAAAGGATGGCTTGAAATGGATGAGGCCGGTTATCTGAAAACAATACCCGGCACTTCGAAAACAAATATAGAAGGTGTTTTTGCAGCAGGTGATGTACAGGATAAAATATACCGGCAGGCTGTAACCGCGGCTGGTAGTGGTTGTATGGCGGCACTTGATGCGGAACGGTATCTTAGTTCGAAAGGACTACATTGAGGAATTCAAAATTCAAAATTAAAAATGATCTCCATAACATGTAACATCTAACTAATACCGGGGACTATTTTTGATTTTTTAATTTTTAATTTTGAATTTAACCTGGAATAATCTAACAAATCGCAATGCCTGATCTTCTTACCATCTCGCTGAACAATGTGCGCTTCAGGGCTTATCATGGATTGTATCCTGAGGAGCGGCAGAAAGGCAATGATTTTGTAGTGAATATGCTGGTGACTTATCAGCCCGGACCAGGTACTATTCATTCATTGGATGAGACGATCAACTATGCACAGTTATTTGAGATCATCAATACTACCATGGAAAAACCGGTAGACCTGCTGGAAACACTTGTACAGACGATTGCGCATAATGTACAAGAACGATTTCATATCGTCAAAGAAGTAAATGTATCCGTAGAAAAACTGAATCCTCCTATTGATAAATTTTCCGGAAGTGTAACCGTGAGTTATAAAGCTCAATTTTAAATGAAGGGTTATGCGGGCTGAATAATATGCCGTATCGTGTCAGCCTATTTTTCCCGGTCGATCCCTTTTTGTTTTCGAAAATTCATATTCATCTTATACTGTGCTTCGGCTGGTATCGCGGTTCTTAAAGCCTTACCGAGATCGAGTTCCTTTCCTTCTTCAGACCATAAGGTCGGATAAAAATTATACACTTTATCCGCATCCAGGTTAACCAGATCGTCCTTCCAGTTCAACCAGCGGATACCTTCATAAAATTCAACGAGATTACCATTAAAACAAAAATCCAGGAATTCGCTATAGCTAAGCGACATGGGATGCCATTGAAGATCATCGGGAGCAAGATAATAAAGCATAGTTGTATCAGTTCCCACTGCACCACCATTGAGGGCAAAGAAGCCTCCGGCGGCATCATCGGCAACCAGCAGGAAAGAAGGCCTATCTCCAAATTCCTGGAATGTTTTTCCTTTATTCCAGTCGGGCAGGCTTCTTTTCAATTCCTTACTTCCCGATCCGAGTATCCGGACCCAGCCATGATCAACCAGCAAACCACCCGTTGCATAGATAATAGCGCCCATCGGAGATCTTGTTGTGACCTGTGTGTGATAAAGCGCTTCTTTTGCCTTCTCCTTATCACAAGGGAGTATCACCACCTTGTTTTTAGCGGAATCGATCCAGCCTTTTACGATCGGCCAGCCGGGCTCTTTTGAATTAATTAACTGTTCAGTTGTTTTCATTTTTACCTGGCTGAAACTATCCAGGCAAACGAATACAATGAGCAAAAAAAATA
>CAZGSG010000160.1:0-468 GCA_964528095.1 uncultured Terrimonas sp. | reverse complement strand
TGAACACTACAGCCTGTTTTTGTGATGGATAAAAAATACTATATTTTTCATTTCTTTAAATTACTAAGAGGGAGTAAATCTCTTTACTAGATCATCTTTTGTTTCCACCTGCCGCTCTGCATATACAGGTATGCCAACGAGAATATCACCGACCAGTAAAGGAATTCAGAGGCCCAGGCCCATACCAGCGACAAATGCCAGACGCGCAGTACAAGATAAACATAGACACCGTAAACAAAAATAGCAATGATCTCGATACCGAGGTTGACCTTTGTGTTGGCGGTGCCCGTAACACTATTGAGCCATACGGTAGAAACAGACATAAGTAACAATGCTATTGATACTATCTGTAACACATGTATCGCATCGTTGATAACACTTTCTTCCCTGCCCTAGATGGATAGGAAAAGCGAAGGGAAAAGATTGATGAGCAGGCAAAGACCGCAGGTGAACATAAAGCTCAGGCGT
>CAZGSG010000159.1:6805-12972 GCA_964528095.1 uncultured Terrimonas sp. | reverse complement strand
AAACAAATAGCTCAGCTCTCCCTTAGCTCATTATCTCTGTTAGCTCTGTGTGAAACCTGTTGCGGTGTTAGTGATGCAGGGATAAGAAGGACAATTCTTCAATCTCTACTCCGTGTAAAATCTCTCTCATAATCTAATCTCCTTATCCCTTCCCCTCCAAAATCGCAATCACCCATTCCTTATAACTTCTCCCGATCGGAATATTCTCATTATTGATCTCCACATCAGTGGCTGTGAATGCCTTTATTTTTTCCCTGGCCACAATAAATGAGCGGTGAATACGAATAAAACTACGCTTATCCAATTGCTCCTCTATTTCGGTAAGGGGGTATTTGGTGAGGTAAGAATTAGAAGCTGTTACGATCTTGATATACTCTCTCTTACTTTCCACGTAAAAGATTTCCTCCAGGTAGATTTTGATGCGCTTTTTATTGATATTGATCAGCAGGTGTGGCTTATCACCTGTCGGCGATCCCAATGATGTTACAGGTGGTTGCTTTTTCACCAGTTTATTTACCGCCATAATGAAGCGGTTAAAATTGACCGGCTTCAATAAATAATCTACTACGTTCAGATCAAAACCATCGATCGCATACTCCCGGTAAGCAGTAGTGATGATAATTTGTGGTGGCGATTTCAATGTGCGTATCAGGTCAAGGCCTTTTAATTTCGGCAAATGAATATCCAGGAACAATACATCGATCGACTCTGTTTTAAGAATATCCAGTGCAAACAAAGCATCACTGCACACGCCTTTCAGTTCCAGGAAAGGGATTTGTTTGATATAATCTTCAATCACGTCTGCGGCGAGTGGTTCATCTTCGACTATCAGGCAACTAAATTTTTCCATAACTAAGCAGGTTTAACGAAAGGTTTACGGTGAACAGGTTATTGGTATGCTCTATCCGGATCGCTTGTTCACGATACATCAGTTCGAGTTGGCGTTGAATATTGACCAGCCCGATCTTTCCTGGTGAACTGCTGGTTTTCTCGGACTCTGTAGAATTCTCGATAGTGAACCTGAACTGGTCCCCGGATTGGAAAACATGGATCCGGATATAGGAATCAAATCTTGTTTCACTGATTCCATGCTTGAACGCATTTTCTACCAGTGGCAACAATATGAGGGGGGCGATCTGCGCATTCGTATCGCTGATCTCTTTCTGTACCGATATTTTCAGCCGGTCGCTATAGCGGATTTTTTCAAGGGAAATATAATCTTCGAGAAAATGCAGTTCCTGTTCGATAGGGATGGTTTCCTTACCGGATTCATAAAGGATAAAACTGAGCAGCTCCGATAATTTCATCACGGCCTCAGGTGCCTGATCCGATTTTTTGCGGGTCAGCGAATAAATATTGTTGAGTGTATTAAAAAGAAAATGAGGATGGAGTTGATTACGCAGGAATTTCAATTCGGTACTTAATTTTTCCCGCACCAGGTTTTTTTCTCTTTCTTTTGCTTTCAACTGATCACGCAGGAATTTGATAGCGAGTGCAAGGCCGGACGAAAAGCCCATGAAGATAATAACGCGTGGCAGAATCCGTGGATCGAGAATATCCTTTTCCGCCATCCTGCCACCATATACCAACGAGCCATACACAAAATTGGTTACCGAGCGTACCAGGGCCATGCTGATGATTAAAACTATAAAGATCTCCAGCAGACTTCGCCACACGGGTACTTTTCTTTTGAGAAACCTGTCGAAGCCTACGTACATCATATAATACGCGAAAAGGATCTCCGGCATGGAAGTGACGGTTGCGACAATGAGCATACCTTTTATGTACTCCGCCTGGCTCAGATCGGGCAACTGGGCCTTGGCCCATAAGTACTCAATGAGCATGCAAAGAAGAATATAACAGGACCAGAATGCGATATGCTGGAACACACGTTTCATGCACCTAAAATCGCTAAAAATAAAATCAGGTGCAAATAAATACCAACCTGCATGAATCCGTATACTAAAAACAGGGATCTGTCTACCGGCGGTAAAAGCAGTTAGAGGACCTGTATATAAATGAATGCATAAAGTAAACAGCTATGGCCGGATATAAATAAAACTTGTTTAATGTTGTAATAAATTTAGTTGTATGAAAAACAAACAGGGTTTTCCCTTTTTTTCATTGCAGCAATCGCTGGTACTGCTGCGGTTTGCGGTAGCAGGTATATTCCTGGCCCATTCGATCGTGCGATTGCTGAATGGTACGATTGAGCAATTTGGCGGATACCTCGATAATAAAGGCTTTATATATGGAACCGCATGGGTATGGGGCATTACCGTTTATGAAGTAGCAGGCGGATTATTATTACTTGTGGGGTATTATACCCGCTGGTTATGTGCCGGCTTTATCCTCTTACTGCTGGTCGGTATTGTGCTGATCCATGCTGAACGAGGCTGGTTTGTTGGTGAGCATGGCTCGGGTGGTTGTGAATACAGTTTTATACTCATTGTCGCACTACTGGTGACCGCAGCAGCGGATAAAAATGCACAGCGTCAGGATACCGTTACACAAGCATGAGCTTGAAAATAAAATAACACGAACATCAAAAGCCAAAATTAAAATTCAAAAATAGATTCTGGTAACTGGAACTAGTTTTAAAAATTAAAAAGACACTCCGAAAACCGGAGTGTCTTTTTAATTTTTAATTTTGACTTTTGAATTGACTAGAATCCTTTTTTCTCTTCCTCAGGTAATTTTGACTTTATATAATCTACCTGCTCTTTCAACGCACTATCATTTGGAGATGCTTTTAACGCCGCATCTTTTTGTACAAGGATACCTTTTAACACCTGTCCATTCAGATAAGGATCAGTTTGTGGTTTGATGGCAGCAGGAATATTGTCGCGGAATGATACCAGCTCATCCACTCCTTTTTTAAACTTCTCAGTGTTCTTAATAGCTCCGAGGTAAGTCGAAAGACTACCCACTGCTCCAAACCTGGATTGTAATGAAAGTTTGGTAAAATCGCCCAGTACTTTATCAAACATGCTTTCATCGCCTGATTTGGCGATCACGTAAGTGATGGCATTATCCAGTTGTCCTTTTACAGGGGTACCATTCATGAATTGTTTGGCGATTGCCAATGCTGCAGGAGCATCCGCTTTTTGCAGAGCTACCAATGCGCTGCCGGAAACACTATACGATGAATCATTCACCGCGTTTTTAAACAGTGCGGTGTATTCCGGTTTATTGTATTCGCCGAGCGTGCGGATAGCATCTGCACGTACGGTAGATTTTTTATCTGTTTTCGCGATTGCCAGGAGTACCGGTTCTACTGCTGATTTAACATCGGGTTTGCTTAAGTCGAGTTGGTTGATGGCAAAGCTGCGGAGTGCGAAGTATTTATCTTCCAGTGCGGTTTTTAAGAGCGCGACGGCTTTTGGATCGGCCTGGTTTTTTGCAGCAAAAGCAATGGCTTCCCTGCGGTCAACATAACCAGCGGCGTATTTATATTGATGAATAAAATTATCAAGGGTTTTATTGTCCTTCTTGGCCCATAGCAGGATCTTGTCACCATCTACATTGACAAGGTCGGGATGTTTGGTGTAACTGAAGCTAAAAGTATCCACTGCATTATCCGACCAAACATTGTGTCGTACTTTATTAGCGCCATTATAAATATCGATGGCTACAGGCAGTCTGAAGATCTTCCCGGATTTCTGTGTTTGTTTTACGATCACATTTACTTTTCCTGCAGCATCATCATATATATAGTCGATAGTAACAACCGGGTTGCCATTTGAAAAATACCATTGGTTGAAATACCAGTTAAGATCACGGCCGGTTACTTCTTCAAAAGCAAGACGAAGCTGGTGTGCTTCCGCTGATTTGAATTTATAAGTAGTGAGGTAGAGGTTCAGCGATTTAAAGAAGGCTTCATCGCCTACTATATTGCGCAGCATGTTCAGGATGCGGCCACCTTTCTGGTAGCTTACGGCATCAAACATATCTTCTTTATCGTGGTAAAAGAAACGAACCAGGTCTTTGTCTTCGCTACGGCTGCCAAGATACCCCTGCATGCCCTGGTAGTTGGTAGCATCGCCGGCATCCTTGCCGTATTTGTATTCATCCCATAATGTTTCGCTATAGTTGGCGAATGATTCATTGAGGGTAAGATTGCTCCAGCTTTCCGTGGTTACATAGTCGCCAAACCACTGGTGAAACAATTCATGCGCAATAGTGCCCTCCCAATGATTGCCATCTACCAACTGTCTTGCGTCCTGCTGGGCATTGTCCTGGTGAATAGTAGCGGTGGTATTTTCCATAGCACCGGCCACATAGTCGCGGCCCGTGATCTGCGAATACTTTATCCAGGGATAATCAACGCCGGTGATTTTAGAGAAGAAAGTCATCATTTCAGGTGTATTGCCAAAGATCTTTTTTGCCACCGGTGCATATTCTTTCTCTACATAATAATTCACTTCTTTTCCTCTCCAGCTATCTTTTACAATAGCATAATCACCTACGCCAAGGAAAAACAAATAAGGTGCATGCGGCAGATCCATCTTCCAGTAGTCGCTGCGGGTACCATCTGTATTTTTCTTTTGTGTCATTAGTTTCCCATTGGAGAGGGTCACATATTTATTATCAACCGTAACGGTCAGTTCCTGCGTGGTTTTTTGATTGGTTTTATCGATGGTAGGGAACCAGGCGGAGTTGGATTCTGTTTCACCCTGCGTCCAGATCTGTGTAGGTTTATCTTTTTCTTCACCTTTTGGATTTATGAAGAACATGCCTTTGATGCCAAGCAACTGATCCGTGGCATATTTTGCTTCAAACTCATCAGGCTTTGCGGTATAATCGATATACACTGTATATTTTTCGCCGGCCTTGTATGCTTTGTCGAGTTTGATATGTAATTGCCAGTCGTCATATGTGTACTTCAACGGTATTTGCTGGTTGTTTTTGATGATGGCCACTTTTTTTACTTCCATGCCTTTTGCATCAAGGGTCAGTGAATCGGTCGTGTAAAAATGCGGCTGTAGGGTGACCCATGCTTTGCCATAGAGATAAGATTTACTGAAATCGGGTTTGATCTCCAGTTTGGTGTGCACCAGGTCATTGATCCGGGTGGCGGTTTCCCGGTATTCTTTTTTCCATGCAGTGTCTTTTGCGACAGGCCCCTGCTGTGCAAAAACCAGGGAACCCCCTGCGCACAAGGAAAGCAAGATCATTAACTTCTTCATTAGTGTAGTGTTTAAGTGCGCAAAATTAGACCGGTACTGCATCCGGTTGGAATAAATTGGATGGAAGGCAGGCGTATTTAACAACTTGTTTTAGCTTTATTTCGATTAATTTTGAGGGACAACTTTATATTCGGAAAATGAACAGATTCATTTGTAGCCTATTATTGCTGGTCAGTGTTTTTACCGCACAATCGCAGCGGGTGTATTTTGTGTACCTGCAAACAGAAAATGATCAGCCATTTTTTATAAAAATGAACGAGAAGATCCAGAGTTCTACGGCGTCCGGATACCTGCTGATGTCAAAACTCCGCGACAGCAGTTATACGTTCACAGTTGGCTTTCCCCAGGGTAAATACCCGGAGCAGCGGTTTTCTGTCGAGGTAAAAGCAAAGGACCATGGCTATTTAATAAAAAATTTCGGAGAAAAGGGATGGGGCCTGTTTGACCTCCAAACCCTGGCTGTGCAGATGTCGGGCACGGCTATGCAGGAAAAGGCTAAAACGGAAATGAAAGAAGCGTCGGTATTTACAGACGTACTCTCCAAAGCGGCCAATGATCCATCATTGAAAGAAAGGGCTATACCTGTTAAAATGGAAGAAAAGCCGGTAGCGGTACAGCAGGCCGTGGTGAAAGAGGAAGTAGCCGCTGTAAAAAAAGAAGAGACCAGGCCGGTGATAAGTGGCGTTCAGGACCAGGAAGTAGCGAATCCGCCTTCTTTAACTAAAGAAGAGCCAAAACCAGTAAAAGAAGAATCAAAACCGCCGGTAAAAGAAGAAACCAAACCGGTAGTGAAAGAAGAAAAGCCGGTAATAGAAGATAAACCAGTGCCAAAAGAAGAAATCAAGCTGGAGCAGAAGGAAGAGGCCAGACCTGTAGTAGAAGTGAAGAAGGAAGAGCCGATAGTAATAGTGCCAGAGAAAAAAGCGGAACCGGAGCTCACTGAAACCTATACCAAATCCAAAGTGCTGCGCCGGTCAG
>CAZGSG010000159.1:0-6795 GCA_964528095.1 uncultured Terrimonas sp. | reverse complement strand
GGACGGGCAGAGAGTTCGACCCCGGAAGGTTTTGGATAAAAATATACCGATGAATATAGCGATGGAAAAAAAGATACGATCCGGATCGTGATACCAAATCCAAAAATTGCCTTTAAGGAAATAAAGGAGCCGGTGAAAAAAGAGGAGATGTTGACTATAGCGGTGAAGCCCATCAGTAAAGCTTGTCCCGCCGTTGCAACGGAAGCTGATTTTCTGAAAGTACGTAAAAAGATGGCTGCGAGTAAGGATAATGAAGCAATGATCAATGAAGCCAGGAAACAATACAAAACAAAATGTATGACAACGGCGCAGGTGAAAAACCTGGGCAATCTTTTCCTGGATGATGCGGGTAAATACCAGTTCTACGATGCGTCTTACGCGTATATAGCAGACCCTGAGAACTTCCCTGACTTACAGACAGAATTAAAAGAAGCCTATTTTATCAACCGGTTTAAAGCCCTGTTACGGTAAGCTTAGACTCCGTACTTCAAACTTGTTACGCCGGTAAATAATATATAGGCTTCTATATTCTATATAAGAACTAAAACCAGTCTCATTTCAGATTTCCATCCAGAAATGTTTTTATATCGGTGATATAGCCGTCGTAGAACTCTTCTATTAGTTTTTTATTTACGGGATTAACAACTTTTCCGCCGGGATCAAAAACACTATCGGGGTAAGCCGATTTTAATTCCCGTTTTCTTGTCCTTGTGCCCAGCCACACATTGCTGGTAAGAACTCCCTCATCTGCCGGCTGTACAATTTCGTACACATTAAATGGCTCATCATTATCAGACATCACATCATCGCCCGGACTGATGCGCAGTTTGGCATCAAAGATGGACGCAAAGATTTTTGATGTTAAGCCAAGGTTCAGTTTGATTGTTCCATCTTTTTCAGGGATCACATATATGTAAGTAAGTCCTGCCAGGTCGGCAAAACATTTTTCCTTACTACCAATGGTTGCAAAATCACGGTATACTAAAAATTTGCCATCGCTTGTCGTGTCTATATGGTCAAGCTTTAGCGCCGGGCGGTTTTTAAGGTATTGTTGCACCGCTTTCAATAGTTGCGACTGGGTTTTCCCTTTGTAGCTCAGCGTTACATAATACTGGCTATTCAAAGGTTGTACCTTTCCCATCAGGCCACCGCCATAAGTTGATTTTTCAGCAACTACTTCAAAATATTTTCCCTGTGAAAAAGCAGGAAACGCGGTGAGTATAAAAATAAATGCAACTATTTTTCTAAGAATCTTAAGCATAAAATGAAGAGTTTAAAAACGGTTTCCCGCGTGGCTGCTGTTAATAGTATTATCTACTTTTTTGATGAGGTTGTCTTTGCCTACATATACGGTTGTTGTTTCCACATATTGACTGGCCCACCGGGTGTCTTCAGCTTGTTTTTGCCCGGTTATCACCGTTTGACCAAAACCGTTTGTCGCCGTCTGGATATAACCAGGTTTATACTCCCCGCCTGCGAAATTGGAAACTTTCTCGTATACGGCTACCTGTCCGCCTTCGCCATCCGGAAATGATTTGGTAGGTGCGCCCCAGCTTTTGAGCATATCGGTATACTTTACACCAATCCAGGATTTCTTCCATTCTTCCCGGTTGTAAATGCCTCGTTGACTTTCAGCATATACCTTATCCTTTCGGTAGCGTTCGGATAATGCTTCTTTCATTTTCTTACTCAACTTTACATCTTTGTCCTGGCTAAAAGCAGTTGTACCAAGACATAAACTTATCAGCAGGCACAGCAGCGTTCTTGTTTTTAGGCGGTCCATATTCTATTTGAGGTTTATTTTAATAATTATTCTTCCAGTTTTTCTTTAACCCTGTCTGCCACTTTTTTTAAATTCAACAGGCCTGTTCCGACTTTCACAAAGCTGATGGTGATTTTCACACTGCCATTTGCTTCTGTAGCTGTTACGTCTGCAACAAAATAATCGGCTTTTGCGCCGGTAGTGCGTGTGGCGGTGAAACCCTTTTTCTGTATTTCCTGGCTGATGAATTTTTCACCCAATAAAATGGACTTAGTCGCCTGCAACGCATCTTCAATGTTCTTATGTTTAGTGACCACTTCAATAACGATGGGGTCTTTGAAAGTTGCAAAAGCGTGGCTTGCGCTGATTACTAATAAAAAAAGGAAGGAGCTGAGTGTTTTCATATTGAGTGTTTTTTGAAGATGTAGAAAGATTTTTAATTAAAAATGTAATTGGCAGTGGGAGAAAGCACGGTCCCTTTGCCTTCGGCGGTTTTTACTGAAGAGCCATTCACAATAATTTCCACTTTCGCCGTCGCGTTCGCATCTCTGCCATCCGCCTGAACACCAAATGCTATATTTTTAGTCGGGTTATCAGCAAATGCTCTTGCGTCGGTTTCTGATATCTCTATTTCCTTTGTCCATGTTGTTCCTGAAAGAGCGGTATATGAAGTAGTATTAATACCATAAATAATATAAGCTGAAGTGATTGTTGATCCGGGTGAGACAGTACCTATGAACTTTACTTTGTATGTACCATTACCGCCATTATCATTATCGTCTTTTTTACAACCGGTAGACAAAACAGCGATTGTGATCAATGCAAGGAACAGATAGTTTTTAACAGACTTCATAGAGAAAATATATTTTTGAGGAGTAAGTAATAGCAGCAAATTTATGTGTGCTGGCAACCTGTGACAATGACTGTTAATAGTCATTTTTGGCATAGCTGTTTACAGTTATTTTTCGGCATTTGTTTTTATGGCAATCAGATTATTCCTAACCTTGTAAATAACCATGAGATTATTTTCTTATATAATTTGTTTAAATCTTGTGATGCCTTTTTATGGCAAAGCACAGCAGTATCCTGGTAATAACTATAGGGACAGTTTAATGGATATTCTGGACCATACTACTACCGATAGCATCAGAGCAAGGGCAAGTTTTCTGCTGTCCGACGACTGGAGTTATAGCGATACGCTAAAGGCAAAGGAGTTTTTGGAAAAGGGAAGAAAATTTTCAGGAAAAAACAATTACCTGCAAGCGTTGTATCATTTTTATAGCGGGCAGCTTTTTTTTGATATAGACAGGCCAGCTGCTAAAAAAGAATTTCTTAAAGCAGATTCGTTGTTAAGTCCCTTTGTGAGTACCGAGGCTTATAATTTCAGGGCAAGGGCATGGCATAACTATGGAGCAATGTGCCAGATTGAAGACAACGATGATAAAGCAATGTTGTCCGCATTGACAGATCATGCGATTCCTTTAGCGATAAGATCAGGAAATAAAGAATATTTAGCACAAAACTATGCGGATATAGGGTTGATTTTTTCGAACATCTGGCAATACGAAAAAGCAAGGACCTACTACGATAAAGCCCTGGCGATTTTGGGCGAAACCGAACAAGCCGGACCAAATAAAGTGTATATCTATATCGATGCCATCCGAAACCTTTTATTCATGGGTCAACTGGCAGATGCGAAATCGTTGCTCGATAAAACAAGCCCGATGATTAAGCCAGGTTTTGAATCTCAAATAGGATTTCTTGAAATGGAAGGCATATATTTTGTTGCATCAAAACAATATCAGAACGCCATAAACAGTCTTGACAAAGGAATAGCGGTAGCCAATAAACTAAAAATGCCGAACCTGGAAGAGAAGCTCCAGTTTCAACTATATAAAGCCTATACGGGAATGAATAAGTATGATAAAGCCAGGGACGTTTTACTTTCTCTTATATATAACCCGGTTTTAAAATCGCATCAGAACAGGCTGACTGAATATTATGAACTTGCTGGAACCTATGCTAAACTGGGTGATATGAGATCGGCTTACAAATGGCAAAAAGAATACGGGAGTTTGCTGGACAGTACGAGCAAAAGCCAGCTTAATAACCAGATCAATGCGATGGAAATAAAATTCCGTAATGTCGAAAATCAACAAAAAATAACAGAATTAAACGCTGCAAATGAAAAAGCAAACCTCGCTGCAAAAAACAGTAGATTATTGAACTGGTTATTAGGCTTAGCCAGTTTGTTTCTATTAATAGTTCTTGTTCTGGGCTATTTTTTTTACAGGAACAGCAAAAGATCTTCTGCTCAAAAAGAGCAGATAAAGATCACCCAGGCCATGCTGCAGGGCCAGGAAGATGAACGCAAGCGAGTGGCCCGCGATCTGCACGATGGGTTGGGAGGCATGCTGGCGGGCGTGAAACTGAACCTTTCGGATTTTGCGCAGGAGAATGAAAAGGATACCCATATGGATTTATACAATATCATTAACCAACTGGATAATTCTGTAATTGAACTACGGCGTATTGCTCATAATATGATGCCTGAAATGTTGTTGAAGCTAGGACTTGAAACTTCGTTAAGGGATCTGTGTGAATCGCATATGTCTAAAAATCTATCAATAGATTTTCAATACCTCGGCACAAAAAAAACAATGCTGGTGCAGGAACAGATCACCATTTACCGCATTGTACAGGAATTGCTCACCAATGTGGTGAAACATGCCGATGCACAAAATGTATTGTTGCAATGCTCACAAGACGGGAATTTGTTTTTTATTACCATTGAAGACGATGGTAAGGGTATGGACTCCCATACGCTAAGTAAAAATGAGGGGATTGGGATAGGCAATATCAAAAGCCGGGTAGCATATTTAAATGGGAAAATCGAGATACTTTCAACACCCGTTCAAAAAGGGACTTCTATAAATATAGAATTGCATGTTACAGTCTAAGATAACACTTGCTATAGTTGACGATCATCCGATCGTGATTGAAGGACTGATCAGGCTTCTGTCAAAAAAAGAAGAATTTGAAATAGTCGGTGGATTTACCAATGGGCGAGACTGTATGACTTTCTTAAAAACCAGGCCCATTGATATTGTGCTGCTGGATATCATATTGCCTGATATAAATGGGATGGATTTGTGCAAAGCCATAAAAAAGGCTTCGCCCGCCACTATTGTACTGGCCCTGAGCAATCACCAGGAACGGAGTGCCATTATGAAAATGCTGGAGAACGGGGCAAGCGGCTACCTGCTTAAAAACGCGTCGGTGGAAGAGCTGACCAATTGCATTGGCGAAGCGCTAAACGGGCAAATCAGTTTTAGCAAAGCCGTAAAAGAGATCATTGCCAGGCCGCAACTAAATGAAACCAGGGAATTCGCCAAACTGACGGTACGGGAAAAGGAGATACTAAAGTTAATTGCTTCAGGAAAAACAACATCGCATATTGCTGAAATGCTTTACTTAAGCAAGTTTACCGTAGAAAACCATCGCAAGAACTTATTGCAAAAACTCAAAGTCAAAAATGTAGCGGAATTAATCAGCACTGCCACGCGGGAGGGATTGCTTTGATAAGAGCTAAGAATTTTCAAATTGTTTATTGCGGTTGTGCAGGGATAAATAGTATGAATTCAAAATTCGTAAGTTTACAGCGGGCAGAACAGGTGTCATTATATACCGATTTTTAAATCGGTTAACTTTAAGCCAGATATAGCTGGCAGACAACTATTTAGAAAAAAATGGACCCGGCTAACAGGTTTATTGCTTATCCAGGATGATGAATCTCAAAAACTCTTGAACCCCGAAATTGAACAATGCGTTATTTCCTCGAAGTTTCCTATAAAGGCACCGCTTACAGCGGTTTTCAGTCCCAGCATAATACCAATAAGACCATCCAGGAGGAGATCGAACGGGCGTTTTATATTTTCCAGAAGGAAAAATTGATGCTTACCAGTTCATCGAGGACGGATGCGGGGGTGCATGCCCTGCAGAATTTTTTCCATTTTGATTTTGAAGGGGAGATGCATCCGCAGTTTGTATACAAGATGAATGCGATCCTGCCTGGTGATATTGTGGTCAGGAATATTATCCCGGTTGAAGCGGAGGCGCATAGCCGTTTTGATGCGGTATCAAGGGAATACGAGTACTTTATATACCAGCGGAAGGACCCGTTCCTGGCTGACCGGGCCTATTATTTTCCTTACAGGGTGGACCTGGGTAAAATGAAGGAAGCGGCGGAGCTGGTGAAGGAATACAGGGATTTTACTTCATTTTCGAAGCGGAACACGCAGGTAAAGACATTTGAATGCAGGATAACGGAGAGTGAATGGATTGAAAAAGAAGGGTGTTTGGTATACCGGGTAAAGGCGAACCGGTTTTTGCGGGGGATGGTGCGGGCATTGACGGCCACGATGTTGAAACTGGGGAGGGGGAAGACGACGCTGGAGGAGCTGAGGGGTATAATAGAGGCGAAAGACTGTACCAAAGCGAGTTTCGCGGTGCCGGCGCATGGATTATTCCTGGTGCGGGTGGAATACGGGGAAAAGGGGAGGAGTTGAGGGCAGAAAAAAAAATCGGGGCTGAAAGCCGTTATGGTGGTGGGTTTGGGGTAAAAGTGGAATAATAAAAGCAAAAAAGATTTGGCGGCAAAAGATTCACCCTTATCTTTGCCGCCCGCTCGGATAAAACGGGTGTAGTTCTCTGAAGTTTGTGAGTTGAAAGTGAAGAAGAAAGGAAGAAAAAAATGAAGAAATTTTTAATCATTTTTTGGTAGAGAAGTTGAGAGGTTGTATCTTTGCAACCCGCTTTAAAAAAGCAGGGAAGTTCTTCACAAAACGAATTGATTTTCACTCCAAAAGATTCTGATTTTTTTGAAAGAAAAATGAAGAAAAATTTGGTAGAAATAAAAAGGCCCTTACCTTTGCACTCCGTTTAAAAAACGGGAGGCTGGTAAAGCCGAAAGATCTTTGAAAAGTTGGGAAACAATAGCGTCTACTTCGATAGCCATCGGGGTAGACAAACAA
>CAZGSG010000158.1:0-12981 GCA_964528095.1 uncultured Terrimonas sp. | reverse complement strand
GCTACTCACTTCTCCTGGGAATCGGTTCGCTTATCTGCCTGCTGGTAGCAGGTGATGTATTTGCGCAACCCCGTCGTTCTTATCGTGGACCTGGCCGTGGTTACTACAGACCCTACTATCCTCCACGAGCATATGCCTATAACCGTCCTTTTGTTTCAGTGCATCTGGGCGCATCCAGCTACCGCTATCAGCAGGGGTATTTTTATCGCCCATATGGATCGGTATTCAGGGTGTCAATCCCTCCTTTCGGTATCCGTATTGCTACATTACCCGTGGGTTATCGCAGTATGTATGTTGGGCCGGATCCATATTACTATTACAATGGCACCTATTACCGGTCGGCGCCTAACCAGCAGTACGAAGTCGTAGCGCCCCCGCTTGGTGCAACGGTGAGTGAATTGCCACCAGGGGCTAAAGTAAAAGTAATAGATGGTCATAAATATTATGAACTGGACGGCACGTACTACGAAGAAGAAATAACAGCTAACAACGAGTTGCTTTATACGGTAGTTGGTACGGACGGAGTATTGAACACCAGTGATTCATTACCGGAAGGACCTCAAATGGGAGACCGGTTTGATACACTTCCCGCAGATGCGAAGGCGGTAGTGATACAGGGAGAGAAATTATATACCACCGCATCCGGTTATTATTATAAAGAAGTGTTGGAAGGAGGAAAAGTGTTTTATGAAGTAGTTGGAAAATAGACGAAGGGTTTAATAAGTAAAAGAGGCTGTTTCTTTGTTTGAAACGGCCTCTTTTTATTATAGGAAGCTCCTGATTGTAACGCTACTATGCTTTATGTACGTGCTGGGGCAAACAGTTGAAAAATGATATTTTCATTTTGTGAGTATCTCATTTACTATATTCAGTTAGTACTTTTTTGTATTCATCTATTTCTTTGGGGTCAAGATTTTTCCGTACAGCTACTTCAACAGCTTTTTTTTGTGCTTCAATAGCAGCATTTTTCTTTCCTAATAAAAGAAGCGTTCTTGCATACACAGACAAATAGTCCTCATCTTCATTTTCTTTTTGCCTCAGCATGTTTTCCATCCATTTATTTGACGCTGTAACTGATTTCAGATCGTTCGGCGTGCGTATAGTAATATCATCTGTCATTGAATATAACCAATAGGGGTCTAGTAAGTATGAATATTTTAGAATAACAGGGTTATATTTTATTACAAATCTCTCCCAACCCGTTTTATTTTCCGTCATATTTATGCTTGCCTCGGTTTTCATTTTTTTAACAAGTATAAGGAGTTTGGCCATAGGGTGACCTGAAAGTTGAATTGTTTTACCAGCATTCTTAAAAGCTTCCGAATCTGTATTGCCAGACCACGCATCATTGTACACATTGAATATTTTTTTATTTACAGCCTCCTCTCCGTATTTTTTATTAAAAACATGCTGATTTGTCAAAAGATAATTGAAGACAGAGGAGTATGGATTTGCTACAAATCTCTCAATAATGTCCCAGTTTTTTTCTTCGCTATATTCACTCGCAGGGATAGAGGAGAAATACCTGTCTAGTACTTCCTGTGCCTTACATTTATAGCCGTCTTCAGCATATAATCTCGGAGATTGCTCTACGGAAAGAAATTTGATTATTATATCAGTTTTATATTCTCCCTTATCAAATTGATCAGTCCAGCTACGATAATTGTCATTACCGAGCGCTTGTTTTCCAACCATTAAAAACGCTTCGCTGGTCTTGTATCCTGCTTTATGAATTACCCTGCCTGTTGAATCAATAAATATAAAGGTTGGTTGAGATACAATTCCATATCTTTCTCTTAGCTTTTTTATGGACGAGTCGGGTTTATGGAAATCATCAAATGATTCAATGTTTATAAATGAATTATTGAATAGCTGGTATATCTCTGGTTGGGGGAAAACCTGTCTTTCCATCTTAACGCAAAGAGTACATCCGGTTCCGGTAAAATAAATCATTACTGGCTTTCCCGATTTTTTAGACTCTTCAATAAATTCTTCAAAACGGGCATGTCTAAAATTGATTTTCTCTTGCCCGTTCACAAATAAAATACCCAGTAGTAAAATAAAAAGAAAGCTTACTCCTTTGAAGGATTGCCTGGATCGGTTATGCATCAGTTTGAGTCTTTTCGGGTTTAAATAGTTATGATTTCCTCCAACTGCTACAGCGAATATCCCGAATTATATTTGTTCCAGCCAGGTTTTAAACAGGAATATTCCGCGCTAACAATCACAGGGGGAAATGAGTAAATGATCGCGGATGGTAAGTACAGTTTTTTAACTGGGCTGCGTTCACACTGATAGGAAAATGGGTTGAATTGTAGTCCTTCATCTCCACTTGGCCGCCATAGTTAGCCCGGGCTGAGTGTGCTAATTAAGTGCACTCCCGGGGGAGCAAGGCGGGCTATTCTGTTTTATCTTGTTTCTGAATAATCGGTGCTTTCTTCATACACCATCGCTGGTATTCGATAGGATTGATAGCCCGGGAATTCAGAACGCAGTCCGGCTCGCGATATCTTATAGGATAAACGGTACTTCTTGTAAAGTCATTTGGCCTGATACAATTAATTTGATAATCAATCAAACTTCTTCACCACATCAATTGCCTTTCCATTAATTCTGAAGTCATCGTCATGATGAATGAAGATGGGCGTAAAGTGCTGTGTCGATTCAGAAATCAGGACAAGACGTTCATTAGATGAGTCTCGCCTAAATTTCTTGATCGTCGCCTGCCCATCAAAACATCGGCCTTTGTCCCAACTGGTATACAGATGCCCCCTAAAACACTAACGGTTGATAGTTATTGACGCCATGCGCCCGATGTTTGGCTTGATCAATTGCTCCAGATCGTACACCCAGACCTTGCGGCCGTTTCCTTCTAAGAGTTTTTTCGCATTTCGAAATATTTTTTCCTGATTTTCTATAACAGGGGCTTGCTTATCATGGAATTTTGCCGCCCAATTCCATGCTTTAATGAGAAGTTACCTGTACTATATTTTTTTATTGTTGCTTTTTTCAGCTACAGGTATTCACGCCCAGAAGGCAAATAAGCCGCGGACAATAAAGGGCAAAGTAACAGATGCGCAGAATGAGTCCCTGCCTTTCGCCAGCATCACCCTAGTGCAAACAGGGGTCGTTACCAGTAGCCTCAGAGATGGCCTGTTCTTTATCGATCTGCCTGCAGACCTTGATGCCGTTACGCTTTCCGTTAGTTATGTGGGCATGCAGACCTCCATACGCACAATAGACGCGGCCCAGTTTGATCAGCTCCAGGTAATAACGCTGAGAGAGCTCAGTCTTTCCTTAAAAGACGTGCAGATCACGGGTACAAGACGTGGTAATACTTCTAATTCATCATTTTTATTCGACCGTGAAGCGATTGAACAGATGCAGGCATTCAGTCTCGCAGATATCCTGAACCGGCTGCCCGGCAAATTAACGACCGCTCCGCAACTGCAAAACCCGCAGGCCATCACCTTACGCACGGCGGCAACCGGCAATTATGCGATGAGTAATTCCCTGGGTACGGCTATCGTACTGGATGGGATCCGCCAATCGAATGATGCCAATATGCAGGGACTGAACCTCTCCAGGTTTGGAATGAGCGGCTCAACAGTGGGGAGTTATCAGCATGGCTCCTTTGATGTGCCTTTCAGCGGTATCGATCTCCGGGATATACCGGTAGAGAATATCGAAAAAGTGGAAGTAGTAACCGGTGTGGCTTCTGCAAAATATGGAGACCTTACAGACGGGGCTGTGATCATTGAACGCCAGGCCGGAAAGACCCGGTACCAGGCAGGTATACGCATTAACAACGGCTCTACAGATTTTTCTCTCTCCAAAGGTTTTGGACTTGGAAAAAAATGGGGCGCGATCAATATCAGCGCCGGCTACCTGAACAGTAACCAGGACCCGAGAGATAAGATCAAGAGTTATAACCGCATTACCACCGGTATTATGTGGACTAATAACCTGTTGCCGGGATTAAAAAATACACTCTCCTTAGATTATAATACCAAACTGGACGATGTGACAATCGACCCGGATGATGATGCCCTGCATAAATCCTATTCAAAAAGCAGGACCCTGCGGATCTCTAATCGTTTATCACTGGCGCTCAAAAAGAAGTTCATAAAAAATATCGGTCTCAACCTGAGTTATAGTACCGGCTACCAGGATAGTTACGACCAATGGCTGCTCAATGGCGTACCCAAGGGAATGGCCAGCAAAGACACCACCGGCATTTATGAAGGGTATTTTATACCAGGCAATTATCTCGCGGAAGAAAGAGTGATCGGGAAGCCTGTCGACTTTTCGGCGAGGCTCAATCTTATCAGTAATACAAGAACAGGCATTTTCAACCATGATATTAATTATGGTGTGGAATACAGCCGCAGTATAAATAAAGGCGAAGGGGTGGTCATCAATCCAGACCGGCCAAGATGGGCAAGCTATAACGGGCAGGGAGAAAGGCCATACAATTACGATTTATCCATGATCGGACAGAGTAATTATGGATTTTATGCCGAGGATAATATATCCGGCAAGATCGCTAAACGGATGCTCAACACAAATATCGGGGTGCGATATGATATTCAGAACGGATGGGCGAGTGTGCAACCCCGGATAAACTTCCGCTATAAATTAAGCCGGCAAATAGAAATAAACCTGGCTTATGGCATCAGCAGTAAATCTCCTACACTCGCACACCGGTATCCATCCCCTGCATGGCTGGATATTCCATTACTGAACCTGTATACCGGTTTCGCCAACCAAAGCCTGTTCCTGGTGTACACACAAAAAATAATTACGGATAACAGTAATCTCAAGCCGTCTAACAGCAGGCAACTGGAAGCAGGTATCCGGTATAACAGCGCTTTTCTGAATATATCTGCCTACGGATATTTTAAACAAAACAGGAACGGGTTCAATTCGTATAACAAATTTGTACCGCTCACACTTCCCGAATATGGTTATACATACACAGCAGGTCAGAAGATCGAATATTTTCCTACAGGGGGAACTGTTACCTATGCAACACCCAGCATGTATGTGATCACCAATTCCCTGAGTTCTGATAACTATGGGATCGACTTCAGCATGCAGACCAGGAAGCTGGATATTATCCGGACCAGTTTCACGCTCAACGGAGCATTATCCTACAGTTCTTTTGAGAACAGTGGTGATCAACGGATCATAGCCGCAAATCAAAGCCAGATCGATGCAGGAAAAAAAGCATGGTATGGCGTGTACAGTCCGAATGAAAACAGGAACCTGCGCATCAACAGTTCTGTTTCCAGTGATACACATATCCCAGAACTTGGATTTGTAATATCGCTTTCATCGGATATTCAATGGAAGAACAGGACGCGCACCAGTTTATCCACGCTTGACCCTATCGGGTACATTGATAGCGCTTTACAATATCATGGTATCGAGAAGTTTGATAAAAATAATCCGGATTACGGCTACCTGAGATTAAGCGATAATGTCAATCTCTTAGGAGAGATCCCTTTTCCGCTTGCAAACCTGCACCTGCGCATCACCAAAGAGATAAAGAACGCCATGCGCATATCGGTAAGCATATTTAATGTTTTAAGCAAGACCACTGAATATTATAATGTACAGGCTGCCACAACCGTCACCTATGCACGACCGATGAGTATAACGGCAGGTTTTTCAATGAGATTATAAAAACTATTATTAGTAACAGTCAAATAAAACACGATAAGATGAATAAATTAAACAGATGGTGGATAGCGGTACTGATACTGGTGGCTGCATCCTGTAAAAAAGACCTTGGATCAGTAGCGGAGCCTGTTAATCTCACCGTAAAAATCGCTTATGATGCAGATGCCACGGTGTTGGGTCTGTCAAAAGAAAACGCAATTATTAAGATCAATAATCTCACGAGTGGTACAGTGAATGAAGCCAGAACCAATGCGTCGGGGATAGCCACATTTGCAAGTATTGCTCCGGGCAGTTATACCGTCACCGCTTCTATTACTATAAAAGCAGCTGATTACAGTACATCAAGTGGTACGGTGGTTACTGAAGATGTTGTTTTTAATGGTAATCTCACCGGTCAGGCTGTAACAAACGCGGTGACTGAAATAACAGTGCCACTGACAACAGGCCGGTTGGGTAACTGGGTATTTAAACAGATCTATTACGGCGGATCAAATGTAACCACCGGCGCCAGCTTCAGGGACCAGTTTTTTGAGATCTATAATAATTCAACCGAAACCCTTTATGCTGACAGCCTCTATTTTGCACAGGTCTTTGGTGTAAACAACACAACGGTCAATGCGGGCAGACCGGGTTATCTTTCAAATAACCAATACGACTGGAGCCAGGCGATCGGTAACACTGCCGCCAGGGCCAATGAAGATTATGTGTATGTACGCTCCGTCTATATGATCCCTGGCACAGGTAAACAATATCCTGTAAAGCCGGGAGAAAGCATTATCGTAGCACAAACAGGTCTTAATCATACCGCGTCCTATACGATGAATGATGGAACAGTACAGTCGGTGACCAACCCGGCGCTTACTGTTGATCTGAGCAAGGCCGATTTTGAAGCTTACCTGGTAGATTATAAACGCGCTACCTATACTGGCAGCGGTACTTTTACTCCATACAAATGGGATGTGGACAATCCTGCTGTTTCCAATATCGGTGTGGTGTACGTTGCCAGCGGTAATGATATGATACTCGATAACCTGGGTCGTGACGGATATGTGCTCTACCAGCCAAAAGATATTAATCCCAGGAACTTGCCTTATTATCCCGCCCCAACAGAAACAGTGGTAAACGCTGCAACTACTTTATACCAGCAGATACCGGTCAGGTATATTATTGATGCGGTAGAAACACAGCGGGTAGTTGAATCACAGCGGGTACCCAAACGTCTCCAGAACAGCCTGGATGCAGGACCGACCAATGTTACTGGTGGAGAATATACTTCGCAGTCGCTCGTGCGTAAAACAAAACGTACTACCGGTGGCAGAAGAATATTGCAGGATACCAATAACTCGGCAAACGATTTTGTGACCAAGGCAAAGGCGGACCCGTCCAAAACAGCCAGTTCATTTGTTGATTAAATAAGCTATGAGAACAGCCGGGATCTTTATTTTTTTTACAATGTTATCGGTAACTGTATTGTCGCAACAACAATACAGTTCCGATAGCATCTTCTTTTATAAACAGGCAACTGATAACTTCAATTTTGTAAAACGGTCAGCTACACAGCTGAACACATTTGGGCTGAAAAGGCTGGGTATGGTTCAGCTAGAGACCGCGCATGAAAAAGGAAGTTTCCGTCGTGCGCAACAGGCGCATAGCAATACCACTACTGATTTTTATTCGGAGGGTATGGCCACGTTGGGGAGATGGAAGGTTTCCGGTAGTTTTCATTTTAATAAAATATGGGAAGACAGTCTTGCTTATTCCCTGAAAGGAACGGATGATGATGCGCAGCCCTATTATTTCTTCGCGGGCAAAGCCGGAAAATATGAGCGGCAGAATTATAATATGAGCACTATCGCTTCTTACGAACTTATTAAAGACAGGCTCTATCTTTCAGGAGGTATTCAATTTGATTATCACTGGACCACCAGGTCGGTTGATCCAAGACCCGAAGTAAAATATTTTAAATTCCTTTTTTCTCCGGAGATCAGTTATCGTTTTAAAAATAACTACCTGGGCGCTTCGCTGGATATCGGGTATGGCCGGGAAACTAATAGCATTGATTATAAGAACCGCAACTATGCCGGCAACCAGACATTTATTGAAAGAAATATATTTTTAAGTCTTGGTTATGGACATATCGGGAAACTTCCGGGTTTCCTGAACAGGTACAGCGATTATAGCGGGTTTAAGATCCATTATGCAGGAGAGAAGGGTAAATATCTTATCCGCACCAGTCTGTCTTACCTGTTATGGGAAGAAGAAAACAGTCGCGTTATTGCATCGGCCAAAAATCATGATGTGTACAGTATTCTGCAGGCGGATACTTATGAAGCGGCTATATTGATACAAAAAAAAGGCGGGAACAACCAGCAGCAGTTACAGGCGACACTACACCGGCAAACGGCTATCAACTGGAGTTCAGAATTTAATGCTACCAGTTACCAGTATCTAAACACCAATGTGTCGGTTGGGTATCTGTACCTCTTTAAGGGCCGGAAGATCGAACCGGAATTGGGAGTTGATCTGGTGTATAATGATTTACTACGAGAAGATGTTGTAGATGCGCATTACATCAATTACAAATACTTTCAGCCAGGTATTTCCTTCAGTCTTTATTCTACTTTAAGAAATGGAAATCGTTTAATGGTAAACCTGCGCCCTTCTCTACGCATACCGGTAGATAACATTATAACAATACCTGCCACCCAGGTGAATTACTTTACTAAAGGCGTAGTATATACTGACTATCTCTACTGGGATGCCAGGGCGCTGCAGCAGGATATCGCATTTAAATACAATGTGCGTGATTTCTATAAATTAAGCGCCGGCTTTTATATAAAAGCCGCCTGGCTTCACCGCTTAGCAGCCTCGCAAAGCAATATGCCTGCTAATTTTATTCCAGGCAGCAATCGTTTTGCAGTGAACGTTGGAGCAAATCTTTATTTTTGATACCCGATTCAACAAACAACCCGGAGCGAACGCATGCGAAAAAGCACCATCATTATTTCAGTTCTAATATCAGCAGTGTCTTTATGTTCCCTTGGGTTTCGCACGGGAGATAAACCACATTCCATTGGTGATCCCTATGCCGATTCTTTGCGGAAGCTGTATGCTCTGCCGCCGGCCCAGTGGCCTGCTCCTAATGTGGACGCCGATGTGAGCTGGCAGGAACTGGGCATACTTCCCGAAAGTCCTTTAAAAAAATATGAAGATTCGCTGAAGCAGATAATAAAACTGGGGAAGATGCTTTTTTTTGACCCGCGCATGAGTGGTTCCGAGCAAATATCCTGCGCAAGCTGTCATGCACCCGATCTGAGCTGGACTGATGGAAGAGAAAAAGCCGTAGGACATGATCAGCAAACCGGCAAACGGAATACGCCTTCGCTGTTAAATGTATGGTTCTATAAAAAACTTTTCTGGGATGGTCGCAGTGATAGCCTCGAAGACCAGGCTTTCAGCCCGATCAACAACGAAAAAGAAATGCATGGAAGCATGGCATTGCTGCCAGACAGGTTACGTAAGATAGAGGGATATAAACCGTTGTTTGATTCTGCTTATGGCGACGCTTCCATAACGCCTGCACGTATAGTACATGCGCTGGCGGTTTTTCAGAAAACGATCGTAAGCCGTAAAAGTGATTTTGATCTTTTCCTCATGGGCGATAAAAAGATCCTTGATGATGCGGCAATAAGAGGACTACACCTGTTCAGGGTGAAAGCGCGTTGTATGAACTGCCACTATGGGCCGCTGTTCAGCGACAATGGCTTTAATAATATCGGGCTCACTTATTACCAGCGGGAGAATGAAGACCTGGGCCTCTATAATATAACCCACCGTGCAGCGGATGTCGGAAAATTTAAGACGCCTTCCCTCCGGGATGTGATACGTACCCGCCCCTGGATGCACAACGGTTTTTTTGATAATATAGAAGGAGTGATCAATATATACAATGCAGGTGGTGCAAGAACCAAACCCAGGCCGGAACAGGTAGGGGACACGCTTTTTCCACAGACATCGGCAAGGCTGGTGAAACTTGGTCTTACAAAAGAAGAAAAGCAGGACCTGATCGCATTTTTAAATAGTATCACCTCTGTTCCCTGGAAAATGCGGATCCCTGAATTGCCAAAATAACGGCGACACTATCGAAATGCTTATCTATAATAATAAAGTGATTATCTCTGATTTTTGAGATCATTTCTTTTTGTTTGATCACATACCGAAGCTGGGTACAGGAAGAAATTATTATTCCACTCTTATTTATTGTAAATACAGACAAGATATATGCACAAGCAGGCTCTTACAAACCTGCATTGCAATTCAGGAAAGAATTAGACCATTTATCCTCATCTCCTGAAATGAAACACATAACGATGGAAGCCCGAATAAATAAAGGCTTTAAAATAATTAGTGCCCATAAAGACAATCTCGTCGAAATACTCAGTCTTTACATCCTGCAGATTAAATTCAACAGCAGATATGATCAGCGCATTCACCCGCCGATCACCGCCGATCCATTCTTTGCGAATGTTCCAGCTCCCATTATACTGCAAGCCGGCGTTCGTTCTATAAGATAAGACACCGCCATCACTGAACGTAAACTGGCCTTCAGTAAAAACAACTCGGTCAATATCACCTCCCCATCCGCGGCGGTCTACATCGGCAAGACGCCAGACACCAACTATGCGATCATCGTAATTTTTTAGAAAATCTTTACTGCAGCCCATTGTCAGCAGGCAGACAATTACCAGGGTGTAGAGTTTATTCATGTTAGTTGATTTGTACACCAAGTTTGCATTTTTCTTGCTTGCTGCAAATTACGAAGAGGTCTTTTAACTAATATTTCGTACTGCCGGCAGAGGGGAGGGGAATGGACAACGGGCAATACCTTCTTTAAAATAAGCAGTACGACCAGTGCTGTTGTGGTTATTGAATAATAGCGTATCGGCTTCACAATGCGGGAGAAAATAGCCGGGGCCTGGCTTGTTCACCCATCCCCCGTTAATCAGTAAATAGTACCCCTGAATCAATAGTCGCTCTACAAAACAGCCATTTCATGTGAGTACTGGCTTTCGACCCCTTGCCCCGGCCGCCTGGCATGGTGCCTGTAGCATACCAACATATTGCAATAGCAGTCTCTATTCGTATACCCCTAGTGGGTAAATACGAGAAAATACCTTATGACCTGTTTATGTACCCGAAAAAACACAGTGAAATAACGTGAATATTCGAGTTAGTCCCCTGGTAAAAACACGGAAAAATCCAGACGAAAATCCTGCATAAACCCTTTTAGACACTGCGTTTGAACATGTTTCTGCCCTAGTAAAATAATGGCAAACACTTAGGTATTTAAATAATGTCGCTGATTCCTTAATGTTCAATTTGGTGATAATCAAACGAATGAAAAAATACGAAAAATTTCCAAAAAATACTGTGGAAAATACTATGAACTGTGAGTATTTATACCTTGCTTTGCACTGTCATTTATCCAAACCCTTTAAAAAATACACAACGTGAAAAAATTTGTACCCTCAATCCTGACCCTGTCTTTTTCTCTTTTATTTTCCCTTTTAAGCACTGTTTCCTTTTCCCAGATCAGTATCGTTTCTACCAATGGCTATACGGTAAACGTAAATGTGCAGCCTGTGGCAATAGTTACTAACGGCACTACCAATTGCCAGTGGGGCTATGAGTATAAAGTGAAACTGAACTACACAATAACCTTTAGCGGTACTAACAGGCCTTCCAGCCTGTATGATCTCCAGGGCACTATCGGCGACGGTTCAAAAGCTATTTATTTTGATCTGCCTGAAACACAGGGAACTGGTACTACCATCAGTTCACAGGACTACCGCAACCAAAGCGATTGTGGAAATGCAACGGTTGCTTCTTTCGGTTTTAACAGGATCTCTATCAAGGTTAAAGGACCTGGCATCGACGAACGTACGATCTCTTATGTTTATGTAGCTACTCCACTTGCTATCAAATTGCTGAGCTTTACTGCTACTGCGGTTAACAATAATATTGATCTGAAATGGGCTACTGCTACAGAAACAAATAATGAATATTTCACGATTGAGCGTTCTGCCAATGCTACAGATTGGTCAGTAGTAAAAAAAGTGAAAGGTGCAGGCAACTCTGTTTCTACATTGAATTACGAAACAACTGATGAGTCTCCCCTCGCCGGAACTTCTTATTATCGCCTGAAACAAACAGATTTTGATGGCACTACTACTTATTCTGATGTAAAAGCAGTTAAATTTTCAGGTATTGCCAAAGCTGTTTCTATCTTTCCTGTTCCCAACACAGGTAATACAATCACCTTCAAAGGCATTACTGATTATAAAAACAACATCGTCACATTATTGAACGCTGCAGGAAACCAGGTTTACTCTGCCAATCTTACCAAAGCTTCAATAGAACTGCCTTCAGTACCAACAGGTGTATATTTTATCCGGGTGACCAATAAAATGAATGGCGAAACAACTAATCTCCGTTACGTTAAGATCTAAGAACGCAATAGTTTTTCTAAATGGTTTGGATAGAATGAGGTTGACATGAGTCAGCCTCTTTTTATTTGGATACCCGGGGTATCGATTGCTGTTTAATTAATTCTACGACTGCGCAAATATGTTACTCCCCCGAGGCAGGCCACCTGTTGGTAGTAAAGATTCAATTAAAATGAGCCGGGCTCCAGAGGAACTTCCTGATCTATCTCCTAAAATAAAATAGCACGAGACAGGTTTAGATCGATTCTAAACAATAAGGACCATGCCTTTACCTGTACCTATCCATCAATGCATAAAAAACCCGGTTATTCACGCTGCGAAAGACTTCGCCATTTATCTTTCTGATCTCTTTCCGGTCTGTTCTGTCCAGCAGCCTGTTCTTATTGTCGATAGGTTGTGGGCGGTCAAAAAAAACCAGTGTAAAATACTTTTCAGGTTTCAGAAGAGTTTCAAGTTTTTTATGTCGTACAGATATGAACAATAATTCTTTCCGCTGCCCATTTTCATAATAATCAAGATTAGTGATCCAGGTACAATGCGCTTTTTGCATCTCATTAATGAGCTCGCTTATTTCCTTTACATCAAGATTGTATTTAACAAGGGTATCCAGGAAATATTTCTCCTCCAGCCTGAAATTATAGATGTACCTGATAGAGTCCGTATGTATTTCAAGCCCGATCCTGGTAAGCGCACGGTATTTTAATTCGAGGGAAAAAGGACGCTTGTTATACAGCGATTTAAAATGTTGTTGTACCGACGCAAGCGTTGTTTCATTATCCGTGTAATAATT